>JAQUYY010000041.1 GCA_028691575.1 Candidatus Gastranaerophilales bacterium | reverse complement strand
TATAGCAGGTAATTTGAACGTATCGTCAGTACTGTTTTCACCTGCTTGTGCAAGTTTTGATATGTTCAAAAATTTTGAAGAAAGAGGAATAGTATTTAAAAATTATGTCAATAAGAAAAAATTACTCATTAAAATATAATAATCAACAGTCTCAAAATAATGTTATTTTATCCCCAATAGACAAAAATTTATTGGTCATTATAATTTTTTTAACTATTTTTGGATTGATGGCAGTTTTTAGTGCCGGAGCTCCGGTTGGATTAAAAACTTATGACAATCCTGCTTATTATGCATTAAAACACGTTTTATTCCTTAGTTTAGGATTTATTTTAATGTATATAAGTTCGGTTTTTGACTATAAAAAACTTAAAAATATTGCTGTTCCATTTGCTCTTGCTGTATTATTTTTACTTATATTAGTGAAGTTTTCATCATTTGGACGTGAAAGTAACGGAGCTACAAGATGGCTGACGTTTTTACCCATTCAACCGTCAGAATTTGCAAAACCTGCCGCTATAATACTTATTGCAGCAGCGTTGGTTGACGCAAAAGAAATTTTATCAGAAAAAATGCTCGGCACAATAGCAATAATTGCAGGAATGTTAGGGCTGATTTTCATACAACCTAATTTAAGTATGACAGTAATAATTGCATTAACAACAGCTGCAATGCTCTGGGTTGGAGGAGTTTCATTTAAATTATTATTAAGTACAGCAGCAGTCGGTTTATTTGCAATTTCGGGAAAATTGTACAGCCACCAATTGGAAAGACTTGCAACATGGCGAAATCCTTGGATAGATCCGCAAGGTGGCGGATATAATTTAATTCAATCCTGGTATGCAATAGCTTCTGGTGGTTTATTCGGAGTCGGTTTTGGAAATTCAAAACAAAAACTTTTCTGGCTTCCTGAGAGACATACTGACTTTATATTTTCAATAATAGCAGAAGAATTCGGCTTTATAGGCTGTCTTATTGTATTAGGACTGTTTGTAGCACTGCTTCACAGGGGATTTTTTATAGCAAATACTTGTAACGACAGATTTGGGCGACTACTTGCCTTTGGTATAACTTTCTCAATCGGAGTTCAAGCTTTTATAAATATTGGCGTAACAACAGGAATACTGCCTGTTACAGGCATAACACTTCCATTGATTAGTTATGGCGGTTCATCTATTATAGTAACAATGGCTATGCTTGGAATATTATTGAATATCTCAAGAAAAAGAATAAGAAAGATTAACAGTTATGACTAGTAATAAACGTTTTATCCTAACAGGTGGCGGTACGGGCGGTCATATTTACCCTGCAATAGCTGTTGCAGAAGCACTAAAGCAAGACAATGACGTTGAAAAAATTTATTTTGCCGGTTGTAAGCGTAATATGGAATATAATATTGCATTAAATGAAGGTTTAGAATTTTTGGATTTTGATATTTCAGGAATGCCAAGAAAAAATCCTGTTAAACTGTTTTTTTGGATTTTAAACTTAATAAAATCGGTAATTTTGGCAACAATTACACTACAAAAAATTAAACCTGATGTTATATTGGGAACAGGAGGATATGCCTCTGCTCCCAGCATTATAGCAGGATGTTTGCTAAAAATCCCTTTTATCATACATGATCCTGATGCACATCCCGGTATTGTGAATAAGATTATGGCATCTAAAGCAAATGTGGTGTCAACAGCATTTGAGCAGGCTTCAAAATACTTAAAATCAAACAATATAATTCTAAATGGCAATCCTATCAGAGCAAATTTTGGCAATATTGATAAAGTAAAAGCGCTTGAAACATTGGGATTTAAAAAAAATAAAAAAATTATCCTTGTTATGGGTGGCTCACAAGGTGCTAAAAGCATTAATGATGCGATTTTAGGCTGTATTGAAGAACTTATAATAAAATATAATTATCAAGTTATACATCAAACAGGCAAAAAAAATTATGAATATTACATTTCAGAGCTTGAAAATAAATGGAAAGATTATAAAAATTGTTCTTCATACATAGTAAAACCTTATTTTGATTATATGGCAACTATTTTAGCTTCAGCAGATATAGCAATTTCAAGAGCAGGTTCACTCAGCTTGTCCGAATTAAATCTAAATGCACTCCCTTCAATACTTATCCCATATCCATTTGCTGCTGCAAATCATCAGGAATATAATGCAAAAGCTATGGAAAATGCAGGTGCAGCGGTTTTTTTGGATGACAAAAATTGTACTCCTGAAAATTTGCTAAAAAACATTACAACAATTTTAAATAATGAAAATAAATTACAGCATATGAAAGAAGCAAATATAAAACTCGCAAAGCCAAATGCTACAAAGGATTTAGTTGCATTATTGAAAAATATTTCATAGATAAATCTTTGTAAATTCTTAAATTTTTAACTTTAATAAAAAGTTTTTTATTGTTATGATAAAAGTGTTTTTAAAAATAGGGGATTTCGATTGTGATAAGCAAAGAACAAGTTGAGCATGTTGCAAAATTAGCAAGACTGGCTTTAACAGAAGAAGAAAAAGAGAAATTTGCAAAACAGTTTGATGATATTTTAGAATATTTTAATCAATTAAATGAAGTAAATACTGAGAATGTAAAACCAATGGCACATGCAGTCCCATCTTCAAATGTAATGAGAGAAGATGTCGTAGTTAGAGACTGCACAAAAGAAGAAATCCTTTCAAATGCTCCGGAAGAGGAAGACGGATTTTTTAAAGTGCCTAAAATCGGTTAGTTTTTTATGTTAGGGGAATGGAAATGAGTACAAAATATGTTTTTATAACAGGTGGTGTTGTCAGTTCGTTAGGAAAAGGGATTGTCGGAGCATCTTTAGGCAGACTTTTAAGAGCTAGGGGCTATTCGGTTACTATACAAAAATTTGATCCTTATATAAATGTTGATCCCGGTACAATGAGCCCTTTTCAACATGGCGAAGTATTTGTAACCGATGACGGAGCTGAAACTGATTTAGACTTGGGACACTACGAAAGATTTATTGGCACAAGTTTTGGGAAAATAAATAATGTTACAGCCGGAAGCGTTTACCAAACTGTTATTAATAAAGAAAGACGAGGCGATTACCTTGGAGCAACCGTTCAAACAATTCCTCATGTTACAGGTGAAATTAAAAGAAGGCTAAAAGAAGCATCAAAAGATAAACCTGATTTCTTAATTGCAGAAATTGGCGGAACAGTTGGTGATATTGAAGGGTTACCGTTTCTTGAAGCTATTAGACAATTTAAAATTGAAGCCGGGTTTGGTAATTCAATATTTATCCATGTAACATTATTGCCATATTTGAGTGCTGCTGGCGAATTAAAGACAAAACCTTCCCAACACAGCGTAATTCAACTAAGAAGTATCGGTATTCAACCTGATATATTGGTTTGCAGAACGCAAAAATCTATTCTTAAAACCGAAAGAACTAAACTGGCATTGTTTACAAACGTTGCGCCAGAGGCGGTTATAGAATGTAAAGATATGAAATCAATTTATGAAGTACCTTTAGCATTGGAAAAAGAAGGTTTACCTACAGAAGTTTTAAAAAGGCTTAATTTATCAGATTCAGAACCTGAATTAACAGAATGGTCAAATCTTGTTGAAAAAATAAAAAAGCCTGAAGATACTCTTCGTGTAGCAATTGCAGGGAAATATACAAAACTTTCCGATGCATACATATCAGTTGTAGAATCTTTAAAACATGCAGGAGCGGCCGTAGGCTCTAAAATTGAACTTAAATGGGTTTCCTCAGAAGAATGTACGGATATGGATATAACAAAAGAAGCACTAAAAGATGTCGATGCAATTGTTGTTCCGGGCGGTTTTGGCATTAGAGGAATTGAAGGTAAATTAAACGTAGTTAGATATGCAAGGGAAAATAATGTTCCATTTTTAGGTCTATGCTTAGGTATGCAATGTTCTGTTATCGAATATGCCAGAAATGTGGCTGGATTAAAAGATGCTAACAGCTCAGAATTCCATCCTGAAACACAAAATCCGGTTGTTGATTTAATGAACGATCAGGAAGGTATTATGGATATGGGTGGCACAATGCGTCTTGGACAGTATGAATGCCATTTGGAGAATGACTCAAAAGCCCGTAATGCTTATGGTGAAAAAATTATATTTGAACGTCACAGGCATAGATATGAATTTAATAATAAATACAGAGAAATATTAACAAAAACAGGACTTACTTTATCAGGGCTTTCTCCTAACGGAAAATTGGTTGAAATCATTGAATTACCTCATTTAGACTGGTTTGTAGCAAGTCAATTCCATCCCGAATTCAAATCAAGACTGGATAATCCTCATCCATTATTTTTAGGCTTGATTAAAGCTGCTTATAGCCGGATAAAATCCAAATAAGGAGTAGAATATGGATAAAACAGAACTTTTAGCAAAAGCCAAAGAAGCATCAAAAAATGCTTATGCCCCGTACTCAAATTTCAAAGTAGGAGCTTGTGTTTTGTTTGATTCCGGGAATTTTTATACAGGTTGTAATGTTGAAAATGTAAGCTACGGTTTATCATTATGTGCGGAAAGAAACGCTATTTCAAATGCCATATCAAACGGTGAACAAGGCAAATTAGTTTCTATTGCAATTTATAGTCCGAATACTGAACAATGTGTTCCTTGTGGAGCTTGTAGACAGTGGCTTGTAGAATTTTCTAAAGAAGCTGAAATTATTTTAGAAGATAAACAAAATAAAATAATTTCATATAATATAAATAACCTTTTGCCGGAAGCTTTTTCTCCCGAAAAATTAAAAGATTAAAAAAGAGAGAAATTAAAATACTTCTCTCTTTAAATTTATTTACTTAAACTTCTTTTAAAATTTATTCTCTTTTACTGTTAATTTTTCTGCTTTCTGCTCTTGCAAATAAACTCTATACGTTTTCTTATAGCCATAAGAGAAATATATAACAAGTCCTGCGATTAACCAAATTATAAAAGCTATAAAGGTTTTTGCAGGTATTCCAAGATAAATAATACCGCAGATTACAATAATTCCCAAAATCGGAATAAATGGTGATAACGGAACTCTAAAAGGTCTGTGTCTGTCAGGATCTTTATATCTTAAGATTATTACACCAAGCGAAACTATAATAAATGCGGCAAATGTTCCGATATTGCACAAATTCGCCGAATCTTCCAGGTTAAAAAACATTGTAGAAATTCCTACAAACACACCTGATGCAATCGTAATAACGTGAGGTGTTTTAAATTTAGGATGAATTTTAGAAAAAACTCCGGGAAGCAAATTATCCCTTGACATTGCGTATAAAATTCTTGTTGTTCCAAGTTGCAATACTAATAATACAGAAGCCAAACCGGCAACAGCACCAAGCGCAATATATTTAGCAGCCCAACCTTGCCCAATAGCAGTCATTCCAGCAGCTAACGGCGAATTCAAATCAACTTGCTGCCAGGGCATAATTCCTGTTAATACTGCAGCAATTGCAATATAAATAAGAGCACAAATGGCTAAAGTTCCAATAATACCAAGAGGAACATTCTTTTGCGGATTCTTAGTTTCTTCTGCCGCAGTCGAAACAGCATCAAATCCAATATATGCAAAGAAAATCAAAAATGCACTTTGAAAAATTCCGTTAAACCCGTTTGGCACAAAAGGTGTCCAATTTTCAGGCTGAACATAGGAAGACCCGACAATTAAGAATAAAGCAATTACAGAAAGTTTTATAAAAACCATTATAGATGTCATTTTTTTACTTTCTTCAATACCTTTATACAGAAGTATTGTAACAGCTGCAATTATTAATAATGTAGGAATATTTATATATAAAGGGATAATGTCAAATAATTTGACATTATATACCCAATTGCTTTCCGTTATAAGCCATGTCGGCAAAATATGACCAAAACCTTGGAGAAAATTGAAAAAATAACTTGTCCAACTAATAGCAACAGCAATATTTCCGATTGCATATTCTAACATCAAAACCCAACCGACAGTCCAGGCAATCATTTCACCAAAAGTAACAAAAGTATAGGTATATGCACTTCCTGCAACAGGAATCATTGACGAAAACTCGGCATAAGATAATGCCGCAAATACACATGCAAAAGCAGCAATAATCAATGAAATCATAAAACTCGGTCCTGCTTGTGCATTACCTGCAATAGCAACACCTGAAACAGTAAATATGCCGGTTCCTATAACTGCACCAACACCTAAAATTATTAAATCTACAGCATTAAGACTCTTTTTTAAAGAACTTTTACTGCTTTCTTCAGTGATTTTATCAATATTTTTTTTACGAAAAATTCTCTGATAAAAATTTAACTGCCCCTCTTTACTCATGATCTGCCTTTCTACTTGCTGTCAATATTATTATATAATATAACAAGATAGACGTTTACTAAAATAAAATGTTTAGTTTCATTAATTTAATTTTGAAATTTAATTTTTTTGGAGTTATTCTATTTTATATAAAAATAGATTTCAAAGGAGATAAATTATGACACTAACAATTGGCGGAAAAACTTTTAATTCCAGACTATTAGTTGGAACAGGGAAGTTTAATGATTTTGAAATAATGAAACAGGCACATGCCGCAAGTGAAGCGGAGATTGTAACCGTTGCTATAAGACGTGTTGATGTTGGAGCAGAAGGTCATGTTGGTTTAATGGATAACATTGATCTTGACAAATACTGGATTTTGCCAAATACAGCAGGTTGTGCAACAGCAGAAGAAGCTATCAGAGTTGCCAGATTGTCAAAAGCTATGGGAATTAATAATTGGATTAAATTAGAAGTTATTCCTGATCCTAAATACTTGTTGCCTGACCCAATTGCAACTTTTGAAGCTGCAAAAATTTTAGTAAAAGAAGGTTTTGTGGTTTTACCATACATTAATGCCGATCCTATTTTAGCAAAAAGATTAGAAGAAATCGGTTGTGCAACAGTAATGCCGTTAGCTTCGCCAATTGGCACAGGACAGGGTGTAAAAACTTTAGAAAATATAAAAATTATTATAGAAAATGCAAATATCCCTGTTGTAGTAGATGCAGGGCTGGGCGTACCATCTGAAGCATCTTTGGTTATGGAATTAGGTGCTGATTGTGTGCTTGTAAATACCGCTATTGCAAAAGCTCAAGATCCTGTAAAAATGGCAGAAGCCTTTAAATTAGGTACTCAAGCCGGAAGAACAGCATTTGAAGCAGGTAGAATGCCGATGAAGGCTTATGCAAGCGCATCTTCACCATTGACAGGTATTGTAGGGAAATAATTAAATTAATTTTAAAAAGGTGGGTTGAACCCCACTTTTTTTGATTGTAGGTAAAAATAAAACAAATGGAATAATCAAGTCTACCAAGAATTATAAAGATTTTAGACTTTTTTGTAAGCTTAATTTTGTCGGTACAAAAAATGAAGGCTAGCGGTAGACGGAACCATAATTTAACTCTATTAAAACTATCGTCTATCAGGAAAATTTGACTGAGATAAAATTATTTCCTGATATTCTGCTTTATCAATATCAAGACCGATAATTTTTTTAACCTTTTTTTTTAAATCAGGCTGTTTTTTATTTGTTGGTTTAATTTTGTCTGTCATTAAAAGTCCTAAATTTATTCAATCATATTTATTCTATTTAAGTGTCTTCCGCCTTCAAACTCTGTATTTAGCCAGATATTGACAATCTCAAGAGCCAAATCCTTTCCAAGCACTCTTTCTCCCAGTGTTAAAATATTAGCATTATTGTGCATTCTGCTCATTTTTGCAGAATAAATATCAGAACAAGTCACAGCTCGTATTCCTTTAATTTTATTAGCTGTAATTGCCATTCCTAAGCCACTTCCGCAAATTAAAATACCTAAATTAAAATTTCCGTCAACAATATTTTGAGCAACTTCCTTAGCTATAATAGGATAATCTGTCGGCTGCTTTTCGTAAATTCCAAAATCTTTGTATTTGTATCCGCTGTCTTTTATGAATTTTATAATATATTCTTTTAACTCAAAACCGCCATGATCAGATCCGATTGCAATCTTTTTCATACTAAATCCTCACTTATTATAACGCTGCCTTGTCGTAGTATTTTAATATTATCATTTTCATCAATTAAAGCAACAGTTGAGGCAATTGTTGATGGATAAAAATTTTCAATATTAAAAATAAAATCAACCTTACTGCCCAGTGATTTTTTTACTTCTTCATTTGATATAGAAGCACTTTCACCTGATAAATTCGCACTTGTTGTTGCTAAAATTTTATTTTGAGTACTATTATTTAACAAATCCAAAAAAAATGGACAATTAGGAACTCTGATTCCAACAGTATCAAAACCCGATGTTATATAATCAGGAGTTAAATTTGATTTTTTAACAACCAGGGTAAGACTTCCGGGCATATATTTTTTAATAAGAAATTTAGCTTTTGCCGAAAAATTATTTACATACGGCAAAAAAGCATTGATATTTGAACCTAAAAGAATTAAAGGCTTATTGTCAGGTCTTTCTTTCATATTATAAATTTTTGTAACAGCGTCTTTATTTTCAACCAAACACCCGATACCCCATACAGTATCAGTCGGAAATGCAATTACGCCGTCCTTTTTTTCAAGAGTGCGTTTTATAACATCGTATTCTTTTTTTTTAGATAAAAAGTTGTTCATATTTTTTAATTTTAGGGTTTTAATAAGTTTATTTTTATTATATTCTAAGAATAATTAAAAAACAAATAGATTCAGGGGCGTTGGCGCAGTTGGTAGCGCGCTTCACTGGCAGTGAAGAGGTCACGAGTTCGAATCTCGTACGCTCCAGAAAATAAAACTTTAATGAGAAATAGTTGACAGCCCGTTATAGTTGTTGTTTTATAGTAATTACAGAAAATATTAATAATCATGGCAAGAAAAATACATAAAAGGAGGTATAATGCCTACAATTAACCAGTTGGTTCGTAAAGAACGACAAAAAATATCAGAAAAAACAACTTCACCAGCATTAAAAAATTGTCCTCAAAGACGCGGTGTATGTACAAGGGTTTATACAACAACCCCTAAAAAACCAAATTCAGCTTTAAGAAAAGTTGCAAGGGTAAGATTAACAAATGGCTTTGAGGTAACTTCATATATACCGGGAATCGGTCATAATTTACAAGAGCACTCTGTTGTACTTATCAGAGGCGGTAGAGTTAAAGATTTACCGGGTGTCAGGTATCACATTATACGTGGAACACTTGATGCTTCAGGCGTTACAAATAGATCTCAAGCCCGAAGCAAATATGGTGCAAAACGTGAAAAAGCTAAAAAATAATAGAAGCGAGGAAATATAAAAATGTCACGAAGAAGTAAACCGGAAAAAAGAATACCTATGTCAGATGCTTTATATAACAGCACGGACATAGCAAAGTTTATAAACAGACTAATGAGAAGAGGCAAAAAAAGTATAGCTGAAAAAATCTTCTATACAGCAATGGACAGAGTTCAAGAAAAAACAAAAGAAAATCCAATGGATGTTTTTGAAAAAGCTATCAAAAATGTTACACCTCTTATCGAAGTAAAAGCAAGAAGAATCGGCGGATCAACTTATCAGGTGCCGATTGAAGTAAAAACAGAACGAGGCGTTGCTTTAGGCTCAGGTTGGCTTATCAATTCTGCTAAAGCAAGAAGCGGTAAATCAATGGTTGATAAATTAGTTAACGAAATACTTGACGCTTCAAACGGCACAGGTGCTTCCGTTAAAAAACGCGAGGATACGCATAAAATGGCTGAAGCTAACAAAGCTTTTGCTCATTACAGATATTAATAAAATTATGATAATGCCATTTTTAGTCTATTAAACTTGATTTAAAAGTCCGGTTGAAAAAATATGATTGAAGTGGCATTATTTAAATGAATAAGAATATTGTATATTAGTAAAAAATTATGAAGGGATAAAACCGTGGCTAGAAAAACTAAATTAGATAAAGTTCGAAACATCGGTATTGCAGCTCATATTGATGCAGGAAAAACAACAACCACAGAAAGAATTTTATTCTATACCGGAAATATTCACAAAATTGGTGAAGTTCATGAAGGTACAGCCGTTACTGATTGGATGGAACAAGAAAGAGAAAGAGGTATTACAATTACTTCTGCTGCTGTAACAAGTTTCTGGAAAGATCACCAAATAAACATTATTGACACACCCGGACACGTTGATTTTACAATTGAAGTAGAGCGTTCAATGCGTGTATTAGACGGCGTAGTAGCTGTATTTTGCGCTGTAGGCGGTGTTCAGCCTCAATCAGAAACAGTTTGGCGTCAAGCTAACAGATATAACGTACCAAGAATGGTATTTGTAAATAAAATGGATAGAACAGGTGCTAATTTCCTTAGAGTTGTTGACCAAATTAAAACAAGACTTCAGGGTAATGCTCACCCGATTCAATTACCTATCGGCGCTGAAGAAAATTTAACAGGTATCGTTGATATAATCGAGCAAAAAGCTTATATTTACACAAATGATATTGGTACTGATATTAAAATTGAAGAAGTACCTGAAAATATGAAAGCTGATGTCGCAAAATACAGAGAAGCTTTAATTGAAGCTATTTCTGAATGTGATGACGATTTAATGATGAAATTCCTTGAAGGAGAAGAATTAACCGTTGAAGAAATTAAAAGAGGTGTCAGGAAAGCAACAATTACAGGTAAGATTATTCCTGTAACCGGAGGATCTGCATTTAAAAACAAAGGTGTCCAACTTTTATTGGATTCTGTCATTGATTATATGCCTGCTCCAATTGACGTTGAAGCTATTAAAGGCGAATTAGAAGACGGTACAGAAGCTGTAAGACATAGCAATGATGATGAACCTTTTTCAGCATTAGCCTTTAAAGTTATGACGGACCCATTTGTCGGTCGTTTAACTTTTATTAGAATATATAGCGGTGTGCTTAGCTCAGGGACTTATGTTCTTAACTCCGTAACAGGCAAGAAAGAGCGGATAAGTCGTATCGTTCAGATGCAAGCTGACTCTAGACAAGAAGTTGACCAAGTATATGCCGGTGATTTATGTGCCGTAGTCGGTTTAAAAGATACTACAACGGGTGATACATTATGTGATGAAAAATCACCTATAATACTTG
>JAQUYY010000316.1 GCA_028691575.1 Candidatus Gastranaerophilales bacterium | reverse complement strand
TTTCCATACACACTGGGATAGAGAGTGGTATCAGCCGTTTCAGGAGTACCGTTTAAGGCTGATTGATACCTTTGATGAAATTATTGAAAATTTGCAAAACGGCAATTTGAATCAATTTTATTTTGATGGTCAAACTATTGTGATTGAAGATTATTTAGAAATTCATCCTGAAAAAAGAGAAATTATAAAAAATTTAATCAAAGAAAACAAGCTAAAAGTCGGACCCTGGTATGCTTTAGCTGATGAATTTCTGGTTAACGGAGAAAGTCTTATTAGAAATCTCTTGGTCGGAATCAATCAGGCGAAAGCTTTGGGAGAAAAGGATTTTATCGGTTATCTGCCTGATGCTTTCGGGCATTGTGCTTCTATGCCAATGATTTTCAATTCTTTTAACATAAAAAATGCTGTTGTATGGCGAGGAGTAGGTGAGCAAGATTCTGAATTTATCTGGAAATCGGCAGATAATTCAAGTGTCATAGCTACATATTTGACAGAAGGCTATTTTCAGGATTATTTGCATGGTGATAATTCAATAAAAGAAAAAGCTCAAAATATTAAAAACTTACTGGATAAAATTAAAAAATATTCTATCGGTGATTTGATTTTGCTTCCTGTTGGTGCCGATCACCTTTCTTTACCTGAAAATCCGAATAAAATTACTCAACAAATAAATGAGCAGATTGAAAATTATGATATTGTTTCAGGTTCAATTTTTGATTATGTAAATACTGAAAAAAAAGCTAAAAATGAAATTATGGGCGAATTAAGGGATAATTCAAGAAGTTTTATTTTGCCGGGAACTTTAACTTCAAGAATTTATTTAAAACGACAAAATGCACTTGCAACCTGGAAATTAAGTAAATTAGCAGAGCCTTTTCAGGCATATATGAAAAATTTGAATTTGTCAAAATCAAGAAAAAATGAATTGATACATGCCTGGAAACTATTGTTGCAAAATCATCCGCATGACAGTATTTGCGGGTGTAGTAGGGATGAGGTTCATCGCCAAATGCTCACAAGATTTGATGAAGTTAATCAAATATCAGACGGAATAATTTCAAGAAATTTAAATATTCTCTCAAAAGCTCTTTCTAAAGGCTCTTTTGCGGTTTGTAATCTATCAAATTTTGAGTTTAGCGGAATTGTGAAAATCAAAACAAGACAAAAACTCCCTGATTCTTTACCAAGACAGTTTTTAAAAACTTTAACAGAATTTCCAAATGAAATATTGCAAAATTTGAAACGCCCTCCAATTAGAGAATATGTTGAAAAATATGACGAATACTTAATTTGGGCAGATAAAATTAAGCCAAATTCAATAAAAATAATTAACGAAAACTTTAATAATTCTATTATTCCTGACAACGTTGAAATTACGAATAAAAGTATTAAAAATTCTAAAATTGAACTTAAAATTAATTATGATGGCACAATTGATATTAAAGATAATGAGACTCTAAAAGAGTTTAAAGGACTTCATACCATTGAAGATGTTGCAGATTGCGGAGATAGCTATAATTTATGTCCGATAAAAGACGACATTGCTATAAAAGCAGATCTTGCAAAGACAAAAATCATTGAAATAGGCTCTTTAAGGAGTACTTTAAGATTAAAATACAAAATTGCCATTCCTCAATCTCTTGATAATTCACAAAAATTTCGCAGCAAAAAAATAGTTAAACATACTATAAATATTGATGTTTCTTTATGTTCAAATGCTAAAAGAGTTGAATTTAAAGCAGTTTGGGAAAATAACTCGCTTAATCATCTTTTAAAAATAAAGTTTAATACAGGACAAAAAGTTTATAAAACTTTATCTGAAGACAATCTTGGCATTATAGAAAGAAAATTTAATCCTGATTATGAAATCAGCCAAAATATTCCTGTCGAAAAAGGAAAAGAAGTTTTTGAAAATACTGCCCCGATGGGAAGATTCGTATCCGCAAACGGTTTATCGATTATAACAGAAGGTTTAAGCGAATATGGTGTTTCTAAAAACAATCTGGAACTGACAATTTTGCGCTCAACCGGTATAATTTCAAATGGCACAATGGATACAAGAGGATTGGCTGCAGGTCCTCCTATCGAAACTCCGGAATGCCAATGCTTAGGCTTTCAACAAGCAAGATACGCTATTTGTCTAAATGATAAGCCTCAAGAGCTTTTTAAGGAAGCTGATGAATTTATGAATTGTATTTTATTTGCAGAAGGAATTAGTGAGAAATCTCAAAAATTACCAATAAATTTCTTAGAAATTGATAACTCGAATATTTATATTTATGCAACAAAAATTCCCGAAAAAAGCACTAAGGGTTTAATTATAAGACTTATGAATATTTCAAATACTCCTCAATCTACAATTATTTCAACCGAGCATTTTTCTAAAACAGTTCAAACAAATTCTTTAGAAGAGCTTATTCAAAAAGAGCAAAAATTGCCTGTTAATATTAACTTTGAGCCAAATGAGTTAAAAACATTTTATTTGACTTGAATTGTTGAATATTTAAATCGAAAA
>JAQUYY010000315.1 GCA_028691575.1 Candidatus Gastranaerophilales bacterium | reverse complement strand
AATTGGCGATTTAATGTATTTTGCATCACAAACTGTTGCTGTTGTAAATAATGAATTGGATTATAGAGGCCTATAAGAAATAGGAAGATTATTTTTTAAATAATCTAGAGGGATTTAATTAAATTGTTATAGTAAAATCATATCCAGTTCAACTATTGATTGAAATTGAGCAACTTATAACTCATAATTAATATGATAATTAGACTGTTATAGATAATTAATCCTTCTTAATTTTAAGATCAATTGTAAGACGTTGTGTTTTAGGATCATAAACTACTTCCCCTAATTTTTCACCTGTTAATTTAACTCGATTATCTTTTGGAGGATTATAATTAGGGTTATGATCTTGACAATAATATTGCTCATCAGATAATCCCAATTCGAATTGTGCATACCAAGAATCATTTAAACTCTTTCTTGTTGGCATAATTGGTATAATAATTGATAGTTTTTAAAAATTTATATTTAATTTATCAAGCAAATCTTTAATAAGACATTTCATTTTATCTATATATATGAAGAAATCAGTTAGAATGTATATAAATGGAACTGTCCAAGACGTCTTTTTTAGGGGATATGTAAAAGAAAATGCAGAAAGACATAATGTCAAGGGCTTTGTGAGAAATCTTGAGGATGGAAGAGTGGAGATATTCCTTGAAGGAAACAATGAAGATGTGGACAAAGTAATTGAATTATGCAAAAAAGGTCCAAAAAATGCACAAATAAAAGGGATAGAAATGAAACCAGAGAAATTTCAGGATTTTAAAACGTTTAAAATATTGCACATTTAATTCTTGAAAAACATTCCGAAATTATGGTAGATTTCTCCTGTCTTAAAGTTTATATCGTGCCATCTTTCCTCAAGACTCTTATAATTTATATCTTTTATTTTTCCACCACAAGGGTCATAATAAAATAACTTGCTTTTTTTATTGTCATAACCAAATACACCAATATAGTGTCCATTATCCCATGAATTGGTCCAATCAACTATTTTTTTAAAGGGCCATGCTTGAATTAAAAGAACTGCTGGATTCCCATTATCTATAGAATGAATTAAATCATCAATAGAGGAATTATTTTTAGTGTAATAAACTAAACCAAATGTAGTTGCAATCTTGCCCATATTTTTAATGTTAGTGCCTCCTTTAATTGAACAACACCCAATATTTACAAGATTTTTTTCTGGAACATACAAACTAGTTTTATAAAGAATTATTTGTCTCATTAAATTTGGCCCACACCAACCATCTTCAGCTTGACCTTCTCCTTTGGGGAAATTAAGTATTTTCTTCATCTTTTAATATAAAAAGTTTAAGAATGTTTTATAAATATTATTATAATAGTTAATACAGAATGATATACACAAATTCTGATGGAGGTGCGAGAGGAAACCCGGGTCCAGGAGCAGTTGTCGCACTTGTAAGAGAAGAAAGTGAAATATTAACAAAATCAAGTAAATTTATAGGTGAAAGTGTTACAAACAACATTGCTGAGTATGAGGGATTAATCCATGCGTTGGAATTAGCTTCGAGAGTAACAAAAGATGAGATAACTTGTTGTTTGGATTCAGAGTTAGTTGTTAAACAGCTTCTTGGGGAGTATAAAGTAAGAAATCCGAATATGCTTCCATTGTTTCTTAAAGTTCAGAAATTACAAGAGAAATTCAAGAGAATAAAATATAAACATGTTCCAAGAACAGATAATTTTCAAACAGTTGTTGATGAATTGTTAAATGATGAATTGGATAATCAAGGATATAGAAAGAAATATGGGAGAAGAAAATGAGAAAGTCAAGGATTAAATATAAAAACAATATTTATCTTATTTAACAATATGGGAAGAGAAGAACAAATAATAAATGAAAGAATAAAAAAACTTGAAGAATTGAAAAAGAAAGGAATAAATCCTTATCCAAACAAATATGACAAGAAAGAAACTTGTGCAGAATGCACCTCTTCAAAAATTGGAGCTAAAGTAAAAACTGCTGGGAGATTAATGACTAAAAGGGATTTGGGGAAGATTGCTTTCTGTGTTCTTAAAGACGGAACCGGGAAAATACAGATAGTTATTCAAGAAAAAGAAACTCCTGATAAATCCATTGATTTATTTAAGAATTATGTTGATTCTGGGGATTTTGTTGGAGTTGAAGGTAAAATAATAAAGACAAAAACAGGAGAGATTTCTATTCTAGTTAATAAAATTGAAATTCTGTCTAAAGCGACATTGCCTTTACCTGAGAAATGGAAGGGCTTACAAAATGATGAGGATAGGTATAGAAAGAGATATCTTGATATTATTATGAATGATGAAGTGAAAGATATGTTTATTAGGAAATCTAAATTCTGGCAATCAATTAGAAGTTTTCTTCTTTCAAAAGGATTTATGGAAGTTGAAACACCTGTTCTTGAAAATACCCCTGGGGGGGCAGAAGCAAAACCATTTATTACGCATCACAATGCATTAAATTCAGAAGTTTATCTAAGAATTTCTCCTGAACTCTGGCTCAAAAGATTAATG
>JAQUYY010000314.1 GCA_028691575.1 Candidatus Gastranaerophilales bacterium | reverse complement strand
CAACAATTCCAACAACAGATATAACTTGTAATGAAAATGTTAATGGGAAGACTTTTGAAGATTTAAGCGATGTTCCTTTAGAAAAGTGTAGTGATGGAAGTAGCCCTCCTTTTTTATATAATCCAAATCAAGATTCTTTAGAAAAAACATGGAGATGTGGAGAAGAAACTTGTAAATTGTTTTTAGAAAGAAAACCCGAAGAAACACAATCAGACCAGTTTTATGCTGATTCTGATAAAGGATGTGATTTAGGAAAAGAATTTGAAACAATAATTTACAAAGATAAAGCTACAAACCAACAAGTTGGAAATGCCCAAAAAATCTATTGCCCTGCTGCACTTCCTTTCTTTACTATAAGAAATGTTGTTGCTGTTGTGATTTTAATTGGTTTAGTTTATATTATTTTTGCTTTGAGAAATCAGAATAAAAAAAGTTCTAAAAAGAAGAAGAGAAGATGAAATTATGCTTGAATATTGTGAGCAAAACAACCAAAAGGATCTTCTAATTCTAAGTTAAATTCTTTATCTAAACTTATTTTTCCATTTTCTAATTTGCCCAGTTTATATTCTCCTTGTGTCATAAAAGAACAGGGATATATATTATCATCCAATCCAATAGCTAACAACCTTGTTCCAGCAGGACAATAAAAACAAGTTTTTTCTCTGTGTGGTCTATAAGTTGAACCCATTTCTCCACTTACTTCAAAATATTTACCTGTTTCCTTAAAAGGAAATTTCCTCTTTAAATCTTCAACTTGCCCATAAACCTCTATTGTATCTTCTGTTTCTAATAAATTATTCATTCCATTGGCAGGTAAAATTCTTGAGAAGATAAAATAATCTACCCCAAGAGATATATAAGGAATAATCATTTCTTCTAAACTTCTATAATTTTTTTTATTTAATAAAACATTAACCGAAGTAACAAGGCCTTTATTATTAGTCATGAGTATCGCCTTTTTCACAACATTTTCTCTTGGGAGTTTTAATCCTTCATGATATTTGCCAGCATTGGCTGTAAAAGTAACTTTTTTAACACCCATACTTATTACATCATCTATTAAATTAGGATTCATTACAAAAGGATACCCATTTGTTCTAATACTCTTATACCCCGCAATCTTAAAAATATCTTTCCATTTATTATATTTAAATAATTCAGTTGTACAAAAAAATACTTTATAGCCATCTTCTGTAAGAGAATTTATATCATCAATCATCCTTTCTTCACTTCTTTTAACCATATTTTTATAAGTTGGTGAATTTAATAAATAACAATGATTACACTTACAAGTACACCGATCTTCTTTTGGCGGAACCGCCAAATATTCAATTAATCTTTTATCTTGAAAACTTCTTTGATTTCCTTCATTTTCTTTTGTCATTTTCTATAAACCTCATTAAATTTGATTTTACATTTGTCGGAATCATATTTTCTGGTAAATTATTTATATAATACCAGGAAACTTCACAAATCTCTTCAGGAAAATTTATTTGAGGGGAATCAGTTGATTTTTTCTTTGCGCAGTAATGATGCAGAATATCTAAACTACGAACTTTAAAGTTTATAGTCAAGCTTAAATCAGAAGGAAACAATTCAAATAAAAACCTATTAATATTGGCTTCTTCCTTAAATTCTCTAACTGCAGTTCTAATAAATTCTTCATTTTCTTCACTTGTTCCGGCAATAACACCCCATTCATTTTCGTTTGTTCTTTTAACTAAAAGTACTTTTTCTAAATTTTCATCAAAGAAATGAATTAATATTCCTCTTCTCAAAATTTTTAATGAATTTGATCTTATTTGATCCGCTATTTCTCTTTTTCTCTTTTGAATTTTCTCATATTCTATCTTCCCCTTTGTCGTATGAAATTTTGTTCCCAATAAAAACCATTCTTTTTCCCATTCTTCACATTCTCTTACTGCTTGAATTATATCCCCCCCTTTAACAATTTTAGAATCAATAACCCCCAACCAATTATCAATATTTATTACATCAATTCTATCACAATCTGAAAGAATTTTCCCTTCTATGCTTTGGGGTTGTTTAAGTCCTTTTAGACTATGAGTCTTTATACAATTTGAAATGTTTTCTATTTCTTCCAGATTAAATTTTTTATCGGCTAAAATTTCTTTAACCATCAACGCCCCATTTAATGCATGGTCTCCTTCTTTCGAGTGTCCTATATCATGTAACAATGCAGCAACCAATAATATTCTTCTATTTGCTTCTGGATATTCTTTAAGAAATTGTTGGCAAAGATGATAAACTCTTGAAACATGGGCCAATCTATCATTCCATCCTTTGGAAATATCATGATATAACTCTTCTATTTCTTGTTGTGAAAATTGTTCAAATTCCATTTTAATTTAAATAACCCAATACAGATTCATTTATTAGTGAATTTCTAAATGACTTTTCTGATCCTGCTGGTCTAGTCCTATTTGTTGGTATTAAATCATTTTCTTTATAAATATAATAATTTTCTCTAAATAATTTAAGAAATTTTTATTTACTGGTCGTTTC
>JAQUYY010000313.1 GCA_028691575.1 Candidatus Gastranaerophilales bacterium | reverse complement strand
TTTATAATACCCTCAACGTTAATCATTCAGCCTAATAAATCATGATAAAAAAACAAGACTAAAGGGGGTGGTCTCTTTGCTCCGGTTTTGGGTGGTCAGTTTGGCCCGGACAAGGGTGGTCAGTTTGGCCCGGACAAGGGTGGTCAGTTTGCTCCGGTCTTAGGTGGTCAGTTTGACCGTTTTTTCCACCTGGAATACATATTCTCAAGAAAGATACATTTTAACTTCTGATAGCGTTAACCTATATGTTAATGTTAAAGGTGACGGCTTACCATGCCTTTTTATACATGGAGGACCAGGACAAGGCAGTAATTATTGGGAGAAACTGGCAGGAGATATTGGTGAGAAGCATTTTAAAATAATTTATCTCGATCAAAGAGGGTGCGGCAGGTCATCAAGCCCTATAAACGGAAACTATTCTATTAACAGAATGATTACTGATTTTGAAGAAGTAAGAAAAGCGCTTAACATTAAAGAATGGTTAATAATGGGGCATTCATTCGGAGGTATTCTGCAAACCTATTATGCATATATTTTCCCGGGAAACATTAAGGGAATGCTAATGTTTAATTGCACTTTGGATATGAAGGAAAGTCTGGAAGATAGTTACATTCCTTCTGTTATAGATTTTTTTGAAATCAAATATCCCGCGCTTTATACTAATAAGTCAATTCCATTAGTGACACGATTGGATTCAATCCAAAATTTATTTATGACCAGAGATGATGTCTGGAAACTGTCCTTTTCATCCAAAGAGGCTGCAATAAAATTTGGGGAAACATATTCAGGTTTTCAAACATGGAATACTGACTTTAGTAAAAATGCATTCTTGGTTGATGATTATAAAAAAGATTATTCAGAGTTAACCAATAAAATATTTACTCCAACATTATTTGTATATGGGACAAATGATAAAAATGTCGGAGTTAAACAGTATTTAAAAGCAAAATTCCCGAATTTGTTGATATTTAAAATTGATGGCGGGCATATGGAATTTATTGAAAATAAAGACGACTATATTAAAGCAATTGAATCATTCCTTGGACGATTTAATATTAATTAATTCCACAAACCTTACATCATGGAAAAAAATTTAAAGGCACAAAGACTTGGATTCTGGTCTGCAGTTTTGACTGCTATAATGTTAATATGGTTTTCAATTGCCTTTGGGCTATATCAGCCAATATTATATGCACCATGGCCTGGTATGCAAACATATGCTGACACATTTGAAGTGGCGCCATTCGTTGCATGGCTGATACCTTGCTTCTTGCTGACATTTTGCTTTTTAATTATGATGGTGTGTATTTATACCCTTGCTTCAGATGAGAAAAAATTATGGGGCTTGCTTGCACTTATATTTGCGATTGCTTATGCCATTATTCTCAGTACCTGTTATTACATTCAAATGGTTGTTGTCGAGTATAACCTTGTTCATCACTCAACAGAAGGGCTATCATTGTTGCTTTTTGCTTCACCGTATCCTCATTCCATTCCGGGAGCGATGGAAGGCATTGGCTATGTTTTTATGAGTTTGTCTTTAATTTTTGCATCAAAACTTTTTTCGGGTGACAGGTTTTCAAAATGGATAAAATGGACACTCCTGTTTTCAGGACTGACCGGATTTGTTGTTTTTACAGATCCGCTTTTCCCTCTGCCCACGATAATTACTTTGATTGATGCCATTGCAAATGCGATTTTTCTTAGCACCTCCATTATTTTTATTTGTTTTTGGTTTAGACAATCTTATAATACATCAAAATAAAAATTGAACTTCAAATCAAGAATAAATGGAAATAAAAGAACTACAGCAGATACTTCAGAAAGCATATAACATTAAAAATCTGAATAACATTTCTCTTGCTCTGATAAATCTGTACAAAGACCGGAAGTACACAACTCTGCAAAAGATTTCAGATATAATAAGTGATTTTGTGTCTGTTACTATAACAGATGATGGAAAAGGTTTTTCAAAACTAATGAAATTGTATCATCCTGACAGAGCCAATTATCATATAAACGAAATTAACAAGCTCACTGAGCAGAATAATTTTGATGGGTTACTTAAGTATTCACATATTTTGAAACTGGAACATATTGAAGAAATAACCAGCTCATTGAATAGTTATGAAGATATCGATTATGCTCCTGTTTATGATTGGGATGTAGATACAGAGGGTTTCAGTATTATCTATGACATACAGCCTGTTGAAATCATCAAAACAAGAATAAAGACAGAATTGATTGGATATACTTTTTACGATGCTATAAAAATAAGAGAGTATGGCCATACAGACATTGAATATCCTTCATTTTATCTCGAAGATATAGAAGAATTTGAATTATCATCATCAGATATTAACGATTTGGATGGAGTGCAATTTTGTATCAATGCTAAAACTATTGATGTATCAAATAATCGCATAACAGATCTTACCCCCCTAATCGGTTTAACAAATCTTGAAGAACTAAATCTTTCAGATAACCAGATCGGATATATCGATGGATTAAGCAATTTAACAAACC
>JAQUYY010000040.1 GCA_028691575.1 Candidatus Gastranaerophilales bacterium | reverse complement strand
GTCAAAACCCACGCTACTTTCTATAGTAATTAAATTAGTGCTTTTTAGCAACAATGGCGCTACTATTGCCAAAGGCTAACTACGAAATTTAAAGAAAAGTGTATGTATGCCGCTAAAAAAATGTTTAAACCTCTTAAATGGTTTCTTAATTCTTTGATATATCAGCATTTTTAGAATTATTTTAATAATTTATTTAAAATTTCATCGGTATTAATAAATTTTATAGCTTTTTCTATCATTTTATCTTCGGATAAAATTGTATAAAAATCTTCTTTTGCACATCTTGCCTGTTTTACAGCATTTATAAAATCTTCCTTATCTAAAGGATTTTGCTGTACAAAATCAAAGAATTTTGTTGAGCATAAGAATTTTTTAACAACATCAAATTGATTATTCTGCAAATAACTGCAAAGATATGTTGCAATACCGACTTGAAGCCCGTGCATTTGCGGATTTTTGGCAATTTTGTCAAGTGTATGAGAAATCAAATGTTCGCTTCCGCTGGCAGGTCTGCTGGAGCCTGCTATTTCCATTGACAAACCATTCATTAACAAAGCAACTACAAGATTATATAAAAACTTTTCTTCTTTTATTTGTATGGATTGATAGCAAAGAAAATCCATAACTGAATTTTGAGAAATTAAATAGCCAAAATCATTGAAATTCTGCTCTCCTCGTTTTGTTGCTTCTTGCCAATCCCATTCTGCGGTGATTTTTGAGATTAAATCCCCAATACCCGAATAAATACAAGAATCCGGAGAAGATTTAATTATATCTATATCAACAATTACGCCGTATGGAATTGATGCATGAACGCTTTTTCGCTTTCCTTGTACTAATAAAGAAGAATTCGGACTACAAAAACCATCATTTGAAGTAGATGTAGGAATGCTGATAAACGGCAATTTCAAAACGTGTGCGCAATATTTTGCATAATCAAGAGCTTTACCGCCGCCAATACCGATAAGAGCATCAACTTTTTTAGGTATTTCAAAAGCATTGTGCATTATATTTTCAATGCTTATGTCGCTAATAACGTTTTTGTGCAAAATTTTGATGTCAGCCTCTTTTAGGCTTTTTGAAATTTCTTCGCCAAATAATTCCTCTATTCCTTCACTAAAAAAACATGCTATTTCAGGGAAATTATTTTCTTTTAAATATTTTCCAAGATTATTGATTTCGCCAGAACCTATTTTTAGTATTGAAGGAATGGATATTTGTTGGGTTTTCACGACCATTTGACAAGCTCCTGTTAGGTATTTTGCAAATAATTTAGTATATCGCAATAAGAAGTAAAATTCATTGTTGGCAAATTATTTTTCTTGCACATTTCAAATAATGCATGTTTTGCAAAAACAACATTGGCATTTTTTGCAGCTTCAAAATCAGGTCTGCCATCACCTGCAAATATGCAAAAATACCCTTCTTGCTTGAATTTTTCAACAACTGCCGCTTTATTAACCCCTACGTCTTCAGAATAGAATTGATTATCAGAAGCTAAACTTTTCATCACAAATCCCTCGTTTTTATTGTAATAGCTGGGGTTTGAGATCAAAGTGACCTTATCCGATACATTTAAATTGTCTAGAATCCGTTTTATATAATAATCAGCACCCGCACTGACTATGTAAATAGGAATATCATTTTTTTGACAGTATTCAACGGTTTTAGGGAAACACTCCTCTACTTCTATATCAAAAATAAGCTTTTCAAACTCTTCTAATGGTAAATGCACTTTAGAAAAAATCTTAATTAGAGCATCGACATGTTTGATTTTATAATCAAGATATTCCTGCCAAATATCCAGAGCAGGTTGCCCTAAAACATTATCAATAACCTGCCAGAAAAAGTCTTTTTTCGTTACCGTACCATCAAAATCCGTAATTAATATTTTTTTCATAATTAAATCTCTAGTTTGTTTTTTATTATTTTTATTGCATCTTCAAAAACTTGGTCAATAGAGTTATTTGCATTAATAATTTTTATTCTTTCAGGGTATTTTTCAGCAAGTTCAAGGTAGCCGTTTCTCACTTTTCTATGAAACTCAATTCCTTCTGATTCAAGCCTATCTTTAGTTTCCCCAACTCTTTTCATTGCAACATCAGTTTCCACATCAAAAAGCAATGTTAAATCGGGCAAACGGTTTTGAGTTGCAAGTTTGTTTAAAAAGTTTATATTATCAATATCCAAACCTCTTGCATAGCCTTGATATGCAACTGTTGAATCAATATGCCTGTCACATAAAACAATCTTGCCTTCATTTAATGCAGGAAGGATTTTTTCTTCAATATGCTGAGCTCTATCTGCTAAGTACAAAAGAGTTTCGCAAGTGCTGGATACCATTCCGTCGTGATGAAGAAGAATATTTCTAAGTTTAGCTCCAAGAGCTGTTCCCCCTGGATCTCTTGTTAAAACATATTCAATATTATTTTCTTGTAAATATTCTGAAATTTTTTGTGCTTGAGTGGATTTTCCACACCCATCAGCACCTTCAAAAGTTATAAATATTCCCTTTTTAGTCATAATTAGCCTAAAACTCCTATTTAAAGGTTATACTTTGAACAATTATAACTTAAACAGAAGTTTTTAGTTCAGCCAAGCATTCTTTAATAGCTTCAACTACCTTGATTTGCTGTTCTTCTGTCATTTCAGGAAACATCGGCAAAGACAGAACTCTTTCGGTTAAAGCCTCTGTTACAGGCAAATCACCTTTTTTAAACCCGTAATTTTTATGCACTTCCTGTAAATGCAATGGAACAGGATAATAAATCATTGCCATTACACCTTTTTCAGCAAGTTTTTTATGCATTTCATCCCTATTGGGAACTTGAATTGTATATTGATGATAAACAGCCTTCACGCCATCCAATTCATCAGGAGTAACAACATCTTCAACATCTTTTAAAAGTTCATTGTATAAATATGCGTTTTCTTGTCTTTCTTCGTTCCATTTATCGATATGCTTAAATTTAACATTCAAAATAGCGGCCTGAATCTCATCTAAACGACTGTTTAAACCGATTTCCTCATGATAATAGCGAACTTGACTGCCATGATTTCTTAATCCGATTATTTTTTTATTTAAATAATCACTGTTTGTTGTAATAATACCTCCATCACCGAAACAACCGAGATTTTTGGTTGGGAAAAAACTAAAACATCCTATATCACCGAATGAACCTACTTTTTGACCGTTATATTCAGCGCCAACAGCTTGAGCGCAATCTTCTATAACGTAAAGATTATATTTTTTAGCTATTTCCATTATAGGTCCCATATCAGCAGGTTGTCCGTATAAATGAACAGGAATAATAGCCTTTGTTTTGGAGGTTATTTTCTTTTCTAATTCTGTATAGTCAAGATTGAATGTATCATCATTAATATCAACAAAAACAGGTGTTGCACCAACTAAACCGATAGCTTCTGCAGTTGCAACAAAAGTAAATGCAACAGTTATAACTTCATCGCCGGCACCGATTTCTAATGCTCTTAATGCTAAATGCAAAGCATCTGTTCCATTTGCAACTCCAATAGCGTAAGATGTTCCGCAATATTTAGCAAAATCACTTTCCAGTTTTTTAACATTATTGCCAAGAATATAGCATCCTGAGCGCATTACATCGATTACAGCTTTTTCTGCTTCTTCTTGAATCTGTGTATATTGTTTTGTTAAATCTAAAATCGGTATCATTCTCATTGCCTCACTTTTTACAAACTAAATTTAATTCCGTTTTAAGGTTTTTATGCAGTAACCTTCTATGAATAGTTTAGCATAATCGGGATAGTGCCTTAACAAAATCTTTATTTTATACCGATTTCAAAAAGTAATCATAAAATGAATTAATTTTTATAAATCGGTATGCGTAAGCCGGGAGCGACGTTTTAATAGAAATCGGGCTTTGCCTGTTTTTATTAAAACTAACTCATTCTAGCGTAGAAGCAACTTATAAAGGTCATTTTTAGGAACTTGAGTTAGTAGTGAAAGAATTTTGCTGATTTCTTTGTTTGAATACCCTTCTTTTTGAAGAATTTTAGCTTTGTTCATTACTTCCGGCATATCAATTTCTTGAGTTTTTTCGGGCTCTATAATCAAGACAATCTCACCTTTTGGCTTATGCTCAGAATAATATTTGTACAAATTCTCGGCACTATCTCTTTTTATCTCTTCAAAAATTTTTGTTAATTCCCTTGCAACCGTTAAATATGGATTATTTCTTATCTCTAAAATTTCTTGCAATGTTTTTTCAAGCCGATTTGGCGATTCGTAAAAAAGCATGTTTATATCAGAATATTTTCTTAAAAGTTCTTCTTTTTCATTTTTTTTTCTTGGTATAAAGCCTAAAAAAATAAAATTTTCATTTTCATGAAAGCATCCGCAAAATGCTGTTGTTAAAGCACATGCCCCGGGCAGAGGCACGATTTTTATATCATTTTTTATACATTCTCTAACCAATTCTGCTCCGGGATCGCTTATTAAAGGCGTTCCTGCATCCGATACCAACACTACTTTTTTATCATTTTTGATTAAATTTATTATATATGATGATTTTTCTTTCTCGCTAAATTTGTGATAACCGGTCAATTTAGTATCAATTTTATAATGATTTAAAAGTTTTTGAGTAACCCTTGTATCTTCACAGGCAATAATATCAGCCTCTTTTAGTATCCTGACAGCTCTTAAAGTTATATCTTCTAAATTCCCGATCGGTGTCGGGCAAATATATAATATTTTTTCCATACCCCGATTTTATGAAAAATGTACGCAAATGGCAAATTATTTACTTTAAAAACTTAATTTTTCTCCTAATGTTACACAATGTAAAGACGATTTTTGCCTTTTTTTAAATAAAACATAACTACTTGATAGATATCAAATATATACTCTTTATTCAGAACTAGGCGGTCAAACAACATGAAATACTTCTTAAATAGTCTCTATGCTTACAAAAAACAGGATTTTGAGAGTAAATAAATTGTTTTTTTAACATAAGCAATTTTTTAAAGTTAATTGTTTTTATAAAAGTAAGGACAAATATAAAAAACGAAATTGGGACACAGGAGGACATTATCATGGGATTAGCAACATTTGCGTTTAGAAAATCATCATTAGTCTGGTCGATTAATAATTTAGAGTACCAGTTAATGTGTATTACAAACAGATTACAAGTATTGGCTGAAACATCATCAGCATTGTACAACTCAAGCATGGCCGACATTATGGCGGCACAAGATCCATCAGGGAATAACACAACTGATACTACAGGGGT
This sequence comes from Candidatus Gastranaerophilales bacterium, assembly GCA_028691575.1. Taxonomy (GTDB): domain Bacteria; phylum Cyanobacteriota; class Vampirovibrionia; order Gastranaerophilales; family JAQUYY01; genus JAQUYY01. The sequence continues at coordinate 6,161 of JAQUYY010000040.1, read as the reverse complement.
CAGTTTGTTCGAGGCAAATTTAGCAAGGATTCATGCTTTAGAAAAACCGCTGGAACTTCAAAAAGAAAGAATTGAAACACAACTTACCGCAAAACAAAATGAACTTGAATCAATTGAAAAAGGCGAAGAGAATGCCGCAAAAAGACAAACGCCTAAGTTTGCATAATTAGAACATTTTAACAAATTAAAAGCTAATACCCAAGTTTATAAAGGAATGGACTTTTCGTCCATTCCTAGTCCTGTTTTTGATTTCCTACTAGTCAGTAGGAGAAATGCCCCAATGGAGTTTGTTTCTAAGTATTGAATAAAAACCGTTATTTTCTTCTTTTAATAAAATAAGTTTTGCGCTAAATGAATTTTTTTCAATATGGATAGTTTCGTCACTATTTATTTTATAACTTTCTTGCCCATCTGCGGTTAAATAAACTTCATCGCAATCACAATCAAATTTTACGGAGAGCTTTTCATCGGATGGAACAATAATTGGTCTTGAAGTTAGGGAATGAGGACAAATCGGAGTTAAAATAAATGCTTCCATTCCTGGAACCACAACAGGACCTCCGGCCGAAAGGTTATACGCAGTTGAGCCGGTCGGAGTTGAAATCAGCAACCCATCCGCAACATAATCACATACATGCTTATCATTGACATAAAGATATATTTTGGCAGTACGAGAAAGCGTTCCGCCTTTTATTGTTATGTCATTTAAAGCATTATTATTAATTTTTGAATTGTATGCTTTTAGCATCAATCTTTCTTCAATAAAAAATTCTCCTTTTTTAAGTTTTATAATTGCATGTTCTATATCATCAGGTCTAACTTGAGCCAAAAAACCTAAACGACCGGTATTTATACCGAAAACAGGAATTTTAAATTTCGAATAATATCTGGTAGTTTTTAAAATTGTTCCGTCTCCGCCGATTATAACGGCAAAAGTTATATCAGAAATAAAATTTTCATTAGAAGATTTAAATGAAACTTCTTGAATTTTAATATTATTAAAATTGTTATTGGCAAAACATTTTTGAACTTTTTCAAGCTCGATTAGAGCATTTTTAATATCTTTATTATAAATAATCCCAATTTTAGACAAATCAAGTATTTTATTATTTAAAGAATTAATCTGAAAGTTTTTCATTAGCATCATCCACAATTTTTTTTATAAAATTATCATCTAACGAACACTCGGAATTTTCAAGGTGTACAAGATATTCAATGTTTCCTGCAGGACCTTTGATTGGTGAATATGTTAAATTTATCGGGTATAATTTAATAGTTTTAGCATATTCAATAACATTTTTTATAACATCAAAATGAACCTGTTTATCTTTTATTACACCTGTTTTAGGCACTTGTTCTTTTCCGGCTTCAAATTGTGGCTTAATTAAAGAAATAACAGTTTGATTTGCCGGATTCATCAACATTTTTATATTGTTTAAAACCTTTGTAATTGAAATGAAAGATAAATCCATAACGGCTATTTTCGCAAAATCATCGACTTTAGTATCAGAATATACGTCTTTGATACTACAATTTCTGATGTTTGTTCTCTCGATAACAATTACACGATCATCCTGTCTGAGTTTCCAGGCTATTTGACCGTATCCGACATCGATTGCATAAACTTTTTTAGCTCCTTTTTGAAGCATACAATCAGTAAATCCGCCTGTTGAAGCACCTGCATCCAAACAAATTTGATTATTTATGTCAATATCAAATGCTTGTAATGCTTTTTCCAGCTTAAATCCGCCCCTTGAAACATAAGGCATTTTCTCTATCTCAATGTTGTAGTCTTCATTAAAATCAATTTGTGTTCCGGATTTTGTAATTTTTTCTCCGTTGATTTTAACTTTTCCTGCCATTATTGCAGATTGAGCCTTGCTTTTTGTTTCAAAATAACCTTTTTTTGTTAAGAAATTGTCAATTCTTTCTTTATTTTTCTTCATAATCTTTGTGTTTGATATAATACTTTAATAGCAATGATATTATATCAAACAAATAATTTTATTTTAAATAAATCAAAAAAAAGGGTAAAATATTATTGCAACATTAATGATATCAATTTAAAATAAACAGGAAACAAATAATTGGAAACAAAATATGGCACAACCTAAAATAATAAAAAAGACAGTAAAAGGAGTATTTTCGGAGAAAGGAATTTCTCTTATTATACTTACAATTACTATGTTGGCAATGACGATGATATTAGCCAGCAGAAACTTTATGTTTGAAAACATAATAGAAAACGGTATCAGCAAAAAAGATATTTATGCAACAAAAGCAATTCGAATAGTTGATGTTGATCAGACTGAACAGCGGAAAAAACAACTTGCCAAGCGAGTTGATCCCATATTAAAACCTGCTCAGGATACACATGTCAGAAACAATTTAAAAAGTTTATTTGCTTCGGTAAAAACAATAAAGGTATCCGATGCTTCCTATGCGAATAAAAAACAAAAATTAAAAGTTCTTTTTGGAGTTAATGATAAAAAAGTTCAAGATGACAAACAAATTAATTATTTATTAAAAATTACAGATGAGAGTCTTGATAAACTTTCGGATGAAGCATCAAAAACATTAGGCAGAGTCTTGGATAAAGGCATCTCTGAGGCTGATTTATCAGGAAATATTGATGTAAGCATTACCATAAGTGCTGATTCATCTTTATCTTCTACACAAAAAGATACTATCACTTTTATGATAAAACAAATATTAGCTCCTAATATGGTTGTTGATGAATTAGCAACAGATATAGCAAGAAAAAATGCCATGAATTCAGTAAAGCCGATATATGTAACTTATACAGAAGGACAGAAAATTGTATCTTCACAGGAAATTGTTTCAAAATTACAAAAAGATGCGCTAAGAGAGGCCGGATATAATATCTCGGAATTAAATTTATCCGGATTATTCGGTATATTTTGTTTTGTAGGACTAAGCTTCTTTTTATTGGCTTATTACTTGATTAATTTTGATTCAAAATATTTAACAATACCATATTTGTCTTTATTATCATTATTGGCAGTTTCAGTATCGTTTTGCGCCGTAATTTTACCTGTAAATGTTCCCGCATATATAATTCCGTTTCCGGCAGTTGCTATCCTGCTTACTATATTTATAAATCCAAGAATCGCACTATTGTTTACAATGCTGCTGATTACGATGATAAGCGTTTCTCTGCAGTACCGGGTTGATACAATTGCTGTTTTTATAATTGGAATGAGTATTGCAATTTTTACAGCAAGCTTGATTAATTTTTCAAGAAGAATGGATTTAATAAGGACAGGTTTTGATATCAGTCTTGCACAGGTTTTAGCAGTTATTAGCATATATTTACTGCAAAATAATTTTTATGAAATAAATTCAAATATGCTGATTTTAGATATATCTTTAGCTTTTATCAGCGGTTTAATCAGCGGAATCATTGCTCTTGGCGTAATTCCATTAATTGAAAGTTCCTTTAAAATCATTACTCCATATGGTTTGGCGGAATTAGCGGATCATAACCAGCCTTTATTGAGAAGACTGCAATTTGAAGCACCGGGAACTTATCACCACAGCTTGATGGTTAGCAATCTGGCAGAAGCAGCTGCAGAAGCTGTTAATGCCGATCCTGTTCTTGTAAGAGTCGGTGCTTTTTATCATGATGTCGGTAAATTAAAAAGACCCTTGTTTTTTGTTGAAAATCAGTCTTATTTCGGGATCGAAAATCCTCATCAGAATTTGAATCCGAGATTGAGTAAAATGGTTATTACAGCACATCCGAAAGACGGTGTAGAATTGGTTAAAGAATACGGATTACCTCCTATTGTAAACCAATTTATCCTTCAGCATCATGGAAACGGATTGACAACATATTTTTACAAACAGGCAATAAACGAGGAGGGTGCTGAAAACATTACAGAAGAGCAGTTTAGGTATAACGGTCCAAAACCTTCATCTAAAGAAGCAGCTATATTGATGATTGCAGATGCTGTTGAATCTGCGGTAAGGTCATTAAAAAATCCTTCTCAAGAGCAAATCGAAGAATTAATTTCAAAACTTATTCAGGAAAGACTTTTAGATGGTCAATTAGAAGAAAGTCCTTTGACGCAAAAGGATTTAAATACTATTGCAGCTACTTTTAACCGTATTTTAAGAGGCATGCAACATCATAGAATTAAGTATCATGAAAATATAATTGAAGAATTAGAAAATAAAACTGCTAAAAAAATTCAAATCAGCTACACTACTCAAAAAATTGATGAAGAAAAAGAACTTGGCGAAAAGCTAAAAAAAGCAAATAAAGATGATAACTCAAAATAATTTTGATATTTCATTCATAAATGAGCAAACTATTGTTGAAATAGATGATAATATTGTTTTAAAAAATGCTTTAAAAATACTAATTAGCACGTTTAATGATAAGAAACTGATTAAAAATAGTGCATTATCAGATATCAATATTTCTAATAGTATTGTCAATATTGATATTTTAGCATGTGATGATAAAAAAATTCATGAAATAAACAAAGAATTCAGACAAAAAAACAAACCGACAGATGTTATTTCATTTGCTATTTTTGCAGATACACCAAAGGAATTCAGATTTATTGCAAATAATTATATTTCTCTCGGGCAAATTATTATTTCAAGCCAAACAACATTGAAACAAGCTAATGAAAATAATAAAACTTTTGAGGAAGAATTTTATTTTTTATTTTCTCATGGGACTCTTCATTTGCTTGGGTTTGACCACCAAACGGATGAAAAATTAGATTTTATGTTAAAAAAACAGGATGATATGATAAAATTATTATAGTGTTATAATGTTTAAATGGGAGTTGTGATAAATGAATAAAAAAGGATTCACGCTGGCAGAAACATTGATAGTGATTGCTATAATCGGAATAATAGCATCAATAGTTACACCGATGTTATTTGGCACAACAAGCGATGCGGAGCTAAAAGCAGCATGGAAAAAACAATATTCAGACCTGTCACAGGCAACAATGATGATTGTAGCTGACAACGGCGGAACTTTAGCAGGAGCATTCCCCGGCGATTTAGCAGGAAGTGAAGATTTAAAAAATGCTTTTGCTGAAAAATTAAATATAATTAAAGACTGTTCGGGAATGGATATATTTGGAGGATCAGGAAGTGGTGCAAGTGCCGAAGGATGTTGGCACAGCGGAACAAACAGTTGGTATTATTTAAATGGAAATAGTTTGGCTGATCTTGGACATCCTAGTTTAATATTGAATAATGGAAGTTTAATGTATTTTAGATATGAAAAATCAGATTGTAGTTATAGTCTAAGTGGAACTGATTATACAAGATGCGGACATATCCTTATAGATATTAATGGCTTTAAGAAACCAAATACCATAGGAAAAGATATATTTGCGGTAAGCATAACTTCAAATGCAATAATAACTTTTGGAGCAAGAGGACATTATGACCCTGCAACAGATTGCATAGAAGGCTCAACAGCAACAACTAATACAGGTCATGGCTGTTCTGCTAAGTATTTATACGAATAACATTCAGTATTAGTTACTAAATTTTTTTTGCAATTATTTTTTGTGTTTAATATAATATCATTAATGACAAAATAAAAAGGAAAAATCATGGATTATAATAAAATTTTAAGCTATGTGCCAACCGTAATTGAGGCATCAAGCAGAGGTGAGCGTTCATTTGATATTTTTTCAAGACTATTAAGAGAAAGAATAATTTTCTTGGGTACAGAAATTGACGATGATGTAGCAAATTCTATAATTGCTCAATTATTGTTACTGGATTCTGAAAATCCCGAAAAAGATATTATGCTTTATATTAATAGTCCTGGTGGTGTTATAACCTCCGGTATGGCAATTTATGATACAATGAACCACGTCCGCTGTGATGTTAGCACAATTTGCTTGGGACAAGCAGCCAGTATGGGAGCATTCCTCCTTTGTGCAGGTGCAAAAGGCAAAAGAATGGCTCTTCCTCACGCAAGAGTGATGATTCACCAACCGTTAGGCGGTGCAAGAGGTCAGGCAACAGACATTGAAATTGAAGCAAAAGAAATTATAAGAATGAAAACTAAGCTTAATGAAATAATCGCAAATAACTGCGGTCAACCGCTTGAAAAAGTACAGGAAGATACAGAAAGAGATTATTTTTTATCGGCATAT
>JAQUYY010000312.1 GCA_028691575.1 Candidatus Gastranaerophilales bacterium | reverse complement strand
TCTTCTTCCATCTTGGCGGTGAAGCCGATATCCACGATCTGCGGAAAATGCGCCACCAGCAAATCGTTGACCATCAGGCCGATTTCGGTGGGTTTCAATGATTTTTTTTCGTCTTTTTCAATGTAATTGCGGGTTTGGATGGTGGAGATGGTCGGCGCGTAGGTTGACGGCCGGCCGATGCCTTGTTCTTCCAGCGCTTTGATGAGGGTGGCTTCGTTATATCTGGCCGGCGGCTTGGTAAAATGCTGATCCACATTGAGCTTGATGAATTCCAGCGGCGCGCCGGTTTCCATTGCCGGCAATTCCACTTGTTCAAACTTTGACGGATAGACCTTCAGATAGCCGTCAAATTTCAAGGTTTGGCCGTTGGATTTGAAACCGTAATTTGTTCCCGAATTTCCGGCGGCGCCAATATCAACACTCACGCTGTCAAAAACCGCGGGCGTCATTTGGCTGGCGACAAACCTTTGCCAAATAAGTTCGTATAATTTGGCTTGCGGCCGCGAAAGATCTTTGTCGGCCAGCGCCATTTCCGGAGTTTGGTCGGGATAGGCGGGGCGGATGGCTTCGTGGGCTTCCTGCGCGCCCTTGGATTTGGTTTTGTAGACATTAAAATGTCCCGGATGGTAATTCTTGCCGTAGGTTTTTTCAATGAAGCTTTTGGCTGCGGCCAGCGATTGGGCGGATAAATTCAGCGAGTCGGTGCGGTGATAGGTGATCAGTCCCATTTCATACAATTGCTGGGCGGTTATCATTGCGGCCTTGGCGGTCATCTTGAATCTTTGCCAGGCGGCCTGTTGCATCGTTGAAGTGGTGAACGGCGCGTTTGGGTTCTTGCGCGTTTCTTTTTTCTCAATTCTCTCAATTGAATAAGCCGCGCCCGCCAAATTTTTTTCAATGGCGATGGCTTGCGGTTCATCTTTTATTTCCAGCTTGTCCAGCGTTCGGCCGTTGATTTTGTTAAGCCGCGCCGCAAATTCTTTTTTGGGGTCATTCTCAATGTTTTTCAAAAGCGCGGCGATCTCCCAATATTCTTCGGGTTTGAAAGCTTCAATTTCCCGCTCGCGTTCGGCGATCAGGCGCACCGCCACCGACTGCACCCGTCCGGCCGACAATCCCTTGGCGATTTTTTTCCACAGGAACGGCGACAGCTTATAGCCCACAAGGCGGTCCAAAATCCGGCGCGCCTGCTGGGCGTTGACCAGATCAAAGTTGATTTCGCGCGGATTTTTGAGCGCGTTTTCAATTGCGGTTTTGGTGATTTCGTGGAATTCAATCCGTTGGTAGGGCTTGCCTTCGATTTTTTCGGTTTTGGGTTTGTCCAGTTTCAACGCCTCCACCAAATGCCAGGCGATGGCTTCGCCTTCGCGGTCCGGATCGGTTGAAATCAAAATCAACCCGGCGTCTTTAACCGCTTTTTTCAGCAAAGTCAAATTTTTCCTTGCTTTCGTCGGGATGACATATTTCGGTTCAAAATCTTTATCAACATCAACGCCAAAATCGCCCTTGGGCAGGTCGCGCACATGTCCGAACGACGAGAGTATTTTGTAGCCCGACCCCAAAAACCCTTGCAGGGTCCGGGCTTTGGTGGGCGATTCAACAATAATCAATTTCATAAAAAAAGAAATTTGTAATTTGAAATTTTTAATTTAAGCAGTATTCTCCGTTGCCCAAATTGCGGATCGCGCCGTTGATTTCCATTATGGGAAGCAGGCTCATCACCGCGGCCGCGGGCAGTGCGGCCGCGCGAATGATTTTGTCGGCGTTCAGCGCGCCCTGGCGCAGGGCATCCAAGATTTTTTGTTCGTCGGGATTTTTGCTTTTGGCCGTGGTTTTTGTTCCGGCACCGGCCAGTCCCAGAAAGTTCAAAACGTCTTCGGCGCCGGTGCAAGCGGCCGCGCCGTTTTTTAACAGACGGTTGCATCCGGCCGAAGAAGTTGAATAGATTGACCCCGGAACGGCAAAGACCGGTTTATGCTGTTTTCTGCCCCATTCGGCGGTGATCAGCGATCCTGATTTTTCTTTGGCTTCAATGACGATCACCGCCAGCGACAGGCCGGCGATGATGCGGTTTCGCTGGGGAAAGGAATAGTAGACGGATTTGAATCCCGGCGCGTATTCGCTCACCAAGCATCCGCCGGCGTCAACCATCTTTTCCGCCAGCCCAAGGTTTGTTTGCGGGAAAAACGATTCTTTGTCAAGCCCGGCGCCGATCACGCCGCAGGTTGGGCTGCCGCATTCAAGGGCGGCAAGGTGGGCGATGGTGTCAATGCCCGGGGCCATTCCCGAAACGATGCAAACGCCGGCGCGCGCCAATCCCGTGGCGATGTCGTGCGCGGCCTGTTTGCCGTAGGTTGAGGGAACGCGCGCACCCACGATCGCCGCGCATGGCGCGGCGATATTGATGTTGCCGCGATAATAAATTTGCTTCGGCCGCGAAGGAATGGCGCGCAGGCAATTGGGAAATTCAATATCTCCCTCGCTTATTTTTTTGATTTGGTCGTTTTCCACTTTTTCACTATACCATTTTTTCATCCCTTGCAAAAAA
>JAQUYY010000039.1 GCA_028691575.1 Candidatus Gastranaerophilales bacterium | reverse complement strand
CCGACCGTCAATTGCCAAAAGACAGTTAGGATAAAGTTTCCAAACAGCATAACTTCCCCAATGAAAAACAGTTAAAAGATTTCCTTTAATATTATTTTCCTTTAAAAACTGAATTGAATTAACAGGGTATTGTTTAGGCGAAAGCACTATTTGATAAGGGTTTTGACAAATTATAAAAACACCTGTAATTATAATAAAACCGTATATTAAGACTTCTTTAATGTTCAAAAATGCTTTTATTAATCCTTCTGAGATGTATTTCGTGATTTTTTTATAAAAAATATTCATCAGCCAATAAAAATCTTCGTACAAAAAACATCCCGCAGAAATGGCAAATAATGCTTGGTGCTTGATATGAGCGATTGACAGATACATTGTCGTAAACAAAAGAATATATTTAACTTTGTCTGTTTTTGAATATTTAAAGCTATTTTTAACTAAATTTATAATTATGCAAGCAATCGAAATTATTAATAGAACCTTAAAAATAAGCCCCTCGCCGTTTGTTAAAGACGATTGCCATTCTAAAATATTCTTTCGGCTCATTGTAATGGCTTCAAAAATGTAAGAAATATATTTTATGCCGTATGGATTTATAAAAACCGCCAAAGTGGTCGGTATTAAAGCTAAAAAATATTTTTTAAACTGTTTTTTGTTTAAAAATTCACCGATTCCATAAATTATCAAGAGCCCCAGTCCTGCAACAAAACCGCCGTGTAAATTTGCCCATAACAGCATTATTACAGGGAACAACCATAACAATTGATTTTGCCCCCGTCTGATTTTTTCAAGCAAAAACAAATACAACACAAAAAATACAAAGGTAAAAAGCTGACATCGAACTGTTGCACCAACTCCGGTGTACATTGCAGCAAAAACTATTAAATAAAATATAATATTTAAATTTTGCTCCTTGATTTGAATTTTAACAATTTTTGTCATTAAAAAAATTATGCCAAAAAAGCCTAAAGTTTTTAAAAATAATACTCCTAAATCGCCAAATTTATTGACTAAAAAGTAAAAAACAACACCTGAACCCCATTCATGGTCAATCCACAAAGGTTTTGTCGGGGTATATGAAAAAATATCCTGATTTAAAAGATATCCTGTTTCAAAAAAATTTTTGCCGACTATAAGCCTTGCCCACAAATCCCAATCTGCGCCATTTAGAATACTTGAGCATGCCAGAATTAAAATAATAAAAGTCAGATAAAATAAGATTTTTTTCAAAACAATATCCTTGAGAAATTTTATTTTTTTTCTTCGTAAATTTTAAAATCAGGCTTATTGCTTAAAATTTCTTCCAGCTCTTCAAAGGTCTTAAGCCCTTGCTGTGCACCAAAAGTTCCAACAATAGATGCCGAATTTATTGATGCCAATTTTAGTGCTTTTGCTATATCCCAATCATATTTTATAATTGAAGCTACAAATGTGCTTGAAAATGCATCTCCTGCGCCTAATGTACTTACAACTTTTGCAGGAAAAATATTGCACTGATAAAAAACTTTTCCATTATAAGCAAAAGCTCCTTTATTTCCATCTGTCACAACAGCGATTTTGGGCTCAAAAGATTTTAAAGCTTTTAGCATTTTTTTAACGTCTGACGGGATTATATCTACATCATTTATTGATTCCGGAATAATTTTTATCCCCGTAATGTTAGCTGCTTCAGATTTATTCATTATTAAAACTTCAGCCGTTTTTATAACTTTTTTTAATTTATCAATACCGCATTTTATTTGAGTTGTACCAGGATTGAACGCCATTGAAACATTGTTCTCTTCAGCAAATTGAGCAATTTCATCAAGAACGTGATTTGAACCATGGCTTAAGGGCGCAATATAGCGCCATTGTGCTTTTTTAATATCTTCCCATGGAATATCTTTTAAATTCATATGGCTATTTGCTCCTCTATGAGCCAATACTGTTCTGTCTCCTTCAAAACTTGTTAAAATAACAGAAAATCCTGTTTTGTATTTATCAGTTTCTTTTATTAAAGTCTTAAAAACAGCTCTTTCGTCAAGTCTGTTCAATACAGCGGTGGCATTAAGATCTGTGCCGATTTTTGCAATCGCTGCTGTTTTATATCCTAAATTTGAAAAATTAACGGCAGCATTAATTCCGCCGCCTCCGACATCAAATGCAAGCTGATCAATTTCGATTTTTGCTCCATAATCAAAACAAAGTAACTCTTCTTTGCTGTGCTTGTCTTTTGAACTCAAAATTTTTGCACAATCACTTTCTATAAATATATCCTGGGTTGCACTACCAATTGTAATAATATCAAACATTTTAAAACCTCTTTTTTATTATACCAATAGCAAAAATATTCGTTAAATATAATAATTTTTCAAATCGGCATTCGTATGCCGGGAGCGATGTTTTCAAAAACAGACTGCATTGAATTTATTGAAAACTAACTCATTCTAATGTATTTTATTATACAGGAGAAAAAATATGTTTGTAAAAACCCAAATAGAGGATATTGTATATTTTCAATCAGAATTTTTAAATAAAGATAATTTTGTTCATGCCTTTTCAACAAGAATAGGAGGAAATACCCCGAAACCGCTTAATTCCTTTAGCATGAGCTCTACCGGATTAATTCAATATCAAGATTTTATTTTAAAAAACAGAGAAAACTTTTGCAAGGTTCTTAATATTCCATACGAAAATTTAATTATTCCTGAACAAAAACACTCTTCAAACATAAAGATTTTAAAAAACAAAAATGATGATGTTTCAAATACGGATGGAGTTATTACAAATTTAAAAAATATTCCGATAATGCTTTTATTTGCTGATTGCACTCCGATAATTTTATATAGTGAAAATGTTTTTGGCGTGCTTCATGCAGGCTGGAGAGGAACAACAGCGGAAATTTGTAAAAAAAGTGTTGAAATTTTTAAAAAAGACTTTAATATAGAGCCAAAATCCATAAAAGCAGCAATAGGAGCTGCTATTGGTCAATGCTGTTATCCTGTTGATATTGAAGTTTATGAAAAACTTAGAGCAACTCTAAAAACTGATTATGGCGATATTTTTGAAAAAAATTCATCAAAAATAAATGTAAATTTAGCAAAAGTTAATTTTTATCAGCTTATGGAAAGTGGGCTAATGGATATTGATATTCTGGGGTATTGCACAAGTTGCAATAATTCTTTATTCTATTCATACCGAAAGGAAAGCGGGCAAACCGGAAGGCATTGCGCCATGGCATGTTTAAAATAAAGGTACTATATGACAGTAATAGATAAAATTTCCATAAACAAGCAAGTTGAGGGTTTGTATAATTTTTTATCTCAAAATAAAGAATTTGAAAAAGATTATAAAACAGCATTTTTTTCTCAAAATTCTAAAATGGCTGTTTCTCACTTGCTGTTTTCTTCAAATAAAATTATTGAATCTTATTTAAAATCTGCCGACCACTTATCAGACCTGGAAGTGTCCCAAATAAAAAATTTTAAAAATAATATTTTTGGAATTTTTGAAATTAAAAAAATTTTAAAAGACGAATTTGAACTTTTTAATTTATTAAACGAACAAACTTATTTTGTAAAACCGGCAAAAAAATTGCACGAATATAGGAATTATTCAACAAAACAATTTCTTGCCGCAAGACTTGTATTAATAGAAAAAACATATTATTTGCTTGAAATTTTAGGCTACTTTCCTTCAACAAAAAGTTCGGATGCTTACAGGTATGCCGTTTCTTTGCAAATTCAATCTCCAGAGCTTTTGTACAAGGATAATTCACAAAAACTTATTGAGCTTGAAAATTTTGTAAAAGAATCGTCAATTAAATTTCAAGAATTTTTTAAAAAAGATGAAATTATTACAACCAGCAATAAGATTGATGCATTAATAAGCTGTTTTAATGATTATCTTGACGAAAACAGCCAAATAGAAGAAGATGATATTAAAAAATTAATTAAAAAACCAAAAGATTACAAATATTTCAAATTAAAAAAACAAAACAATAATTTTTTTGAAAGCTTAACGCAAGGCTATAGTTTGAATAATCAAGTTTATGATATCGGATTAATTAATGATAATGAGCTTGGATTGTTTGTTATTCCTTTTTACGGAACGTTTAAAAAAATTTTTAATACAGAAAATTATCAAAATATTAAAAATTATCAAGATTGTATCCGATATTTTTTTGAAAACAGCCAAATCCCTCCTTCTATAATTTTAAAGATTTATGATAAAAATAAAAGTAAATTTATAAAAATAATTCAAAAAACTCTTACTACAGAGAAAAATATTGAAGAATTATTACAAAAAAACAAACCGGAATTTTACAAAAACAAAAAATTCTCCTCAGCAACGGTATTATATAATTCAAAGACTTTTGACAACTTTACAAAATTCATAAATGAACCAATAAAAAAATCTTTTGAAAATATCGGCAGAAATGAGCTGTGTCCTTGTGCCAGCGGGAAAAAATATAAAAAATGCTGTGGAAATTGATTTTTTTATAAAATATATGAAAAACTTTACTTTCTTGCACAAGTTCTTTTGATTAAGGTAAAATGCATTTATCTTTAATTAAAAAACAAAAAGAGGAAAGTATGGAATTTTTTCGTAAACATCAAAAAACAATAATTTTAATAATTACATTAACTTTTTTATTTTGGACTGTAGGAGCAATGCTTTTACCTTTAATTTTAGGGTGAATTCTGTCTGAGAGAAGGTATGAAGTCAAATTTTTTTACAAATGCTTCTGCAGCTAAAAGTAGAACAATATATTTAAGACTATTCATGGTAATGTTTTTATGTCTTTTTACTATGTTTTTTGTGCAACATCAATTAACTTTTGCGGATGAAAATGTGCCTTCAAAACAAGAAGCTAAAAAAATAAAGCAAGATCTTGAATTTCAAAAAGAACAAACCCGAAGAAAATTATTGCAAATTACAAGAAGAGAAAACGCTGAATTAAAAAAACTTACAAAAAACCAAAAACAATTAGAACAAACTCAATCAAGCATGGAAACATACCAAAGCAAATTATCGGGGACAAAAGAAAAACTGAATGAGCTAAAAACCCAATACGGTACATATTCTAGCGAACAAAAACAAATTGAAGCAGTTGTTGCAAGAAGACTAAATCAAATATATAAAGGTGAGCGAATAACTTTGCTTCAATTGATTTTTTCTGCCGAAGATATAAGTTCTCTTATTGACAGGCTCTATTATCAAGAACGACTGAATTACATCGACAAAAAAACCCTTGCAGAATTAAAAACAAAAACATATCGAATAGCTAGCACCAAAAAAAATATGGAAATTGAAAAGAAAAATCTTGCAAAAACCTTAACTCAAATTAACCAAACTCAAAAATCCATCTCTTCTTCAATCAATAAAAGTAAAAATTTAATCGAAAAATTAAGAACAGATAAAGAAACCTATGAAGCGGCAGAAAGAGATTTGGCAAAACAATCTCGAAATATTGAAAACTTTATCGGTAAAAATGCTGACATTTCAAAAGTTTTATATAAAGTGTCGGGAACATTTTTAAGACCAATTGCCGGCAGCATTTCTTCTCCTTTTGGATGGAGAATACATCCTATATTTAAAGTTAGAAAATTCCACAGCGGTATAGACATAGCCGGTCAAAACCAATCCGCAATCAGGGCTACTAATGCCGGGAAAGTGATTTATTCCGGATGGTATGGAGGATACGGAAAAGTTGTAATTATTGATCATGGAAAAATTAACGGGCACAATGTTTCTTCACTTTATGCTCATATGTCCAAAATAGCAATAGAAAAAGGAATGGTTGTTATGCAAGGACAAACAGTTGGCTACGAAGGCAGTACGGGCTATAGCACAGGTCCTCACTTGCACTTTGAAATAAGAATAGACGGTAAGCCGACAAACCCATTAAACTATATTCGATAAATTTTTATTAACTAAACATGCCAAACAGGTTAAATTTTATCAATATTGTTAGTAAAATAATACTTATTAAATAATCAAAGAGGTTAATAACTTGTCAAATAAAAATAATTTAAGATATTTATATAAAACATTCATTTTTTTAATAATTTTTTGCTTTGCTTTTAGTACCGTTTCAACAGAAGCATTTGCCAAAAAAGAAGAGGCGGGGGAAAAACAGCAAACCCCTTTAATGGTTGATATGAACAGTCAAAAACTTGAATATTTCCCGGAAAACAGAGAATTTGTGGCAACCGGCAATGCCGAATTGGTTATAAAGGACGAAGGCTCTAAGCTACAAGCTAAAAAAATAACTTTTCAACAAGATACCCAAATGATTATTGCGGAAGGCGATGTTAAAATAATTAAAGCCGGAAATATAGTATATGGCGATTATACAAGAATAGATTTAACAAAAGGCTCTGCTCTTGTTGATAACCCTTATTCTGTTATTAATAATATGAAAATTAAAGCAGAAGAGGCTAATATCTATGCCGATGAAGTTGATGCCCTAAGAGGAAAAGCCGTAATAAACAACGAAGATGTAAGTTTTATTTTTTCAACCAAAAAAGAATTTTCTGAAGGCAACTTTAAAAAACACGAAAAAACAGGTGGCAATAGACCTGTTGAAGAGTGGGAAAACGAAAAACCTTCTTACTCAATTAAAGCTAAAACCATAGAATTAAAAGGCAAGCCTGACCATAACATTATCGTTATGAAAAATGCAACTATAAAAATAGGCAAAATAACCATTGCCAAAATGCCTTATTTTGAAATGTCAACAAATAAAGAAAATCAAAACATAGAAACAATGCTGCCGGAAATAGGACATTCTCAGGAATTAGGAGGTTATGCGGGACCGGCTCACGTTTTTTATACACCGGGCGGTGCTACTTTAAAAGTTGCTCCTTTGTTTACCTGGGATCAAAATGACATTGGCTATGGCATATTCTCGCGTTTTATGAATTCAACAAATAAAACCGAGGTCGGCTACAGCACTGTTAAAGAAAAATTGACATACAATGGAACGCAAGAGCTTCCAAAAGATTTTTCCTTATTATATGGAGCAAATTCATACATTGACAATGGGTTTTTCGGAGCACAAAAATCCGATTTTCTTGTAGATCTTGTTCATAATCATGTTATTGATAATGAAGACTTAAACCAAAGAATTCATATAAGATCAAGTGCCGGATATGCCGAAGATTATCTTAGCGACAGAGGAACAATGCGATTCAAAAACCAGGGTTCTTTTACAAATCTTGAACCTCTATGGAAATATAAAGAATTTTTAGAATTTAAATTTCAGGAACAATACGACATAACGGTTTACGGCAAAGGAGTAACAACTGCTGTTGTCAGGGCGGGTCCAAGATTAGATTTTAACTTTGATAAATTTCACGTTTCAACTTCATATTACCAGGGCGGTGTTCATGGCGAATCTCCTCTATCTTTTGACAAATATAACTACGGTAAAAGTTCAATGATTTTATTTAGTTCTTTAGACGTAACCAAAAAAGTACGATTAGGGTACTTGGGGTACATAAACTTTAGTGAGGATGGTTGGGATAACCGTTTATTTGCAGAAAATCAGATTTTTGCTCTTGTCGGCCCTGAAGATGTTAAACTTTTAATAGGCTATGACAGTGTTAGAAAAAGAACCGTATTGGGTCTGGAATTATTGGTCGGTCGTGGCAAAACTGATGTAGATTTTGAAACACTAAAAATCATTAATCCTGATGATTTAAATTTCAGCAAGAAAAAGAAAAACAACCAAAAACAAGGTCAATATATATAACAAAAAGAGGAAAATAAATGAGCTTAAAAGATTGGTTCGCAAATAGAAAAAAACGACGACTAGAGACTGCTTTAGTTGATTCTAGGGTATGCGACGATGAATTACATAAACTATGGGTAAAATGTTATAACTGCAATTCAAGTTTGATTTCAAAAGACTTAGATAAAAATCTTCTGGTTTGTCCTAATTGTGATTACCATTTTAGGATAAATGCAAGAACACGTATAGAACAACTTTTAGACAAAACCAGCTTTGAAGAAATAAATGCAAAAATTTCACCTGCCGATCCGTTGGATTTTGTTGATACAGAAAATTATAAAAACCGTCAGAAAAAGGCCAAGAAAAAAACAGGTCTTAATGATGCCGTTATTACAGGCTTTGGCGAAATTGACGGGCAAAAATTAGCTCTTGCCGTTATGGACTTTGAATATATGGGCGGAAGCATGGGCAGTGTTGTGGGCGAAAAAGTAACAAGATTAATTGAAGCTGCTATTGAAAAAAAACTTCCGATATTGGCAATAACTTCCTCGGGTGGGGCAAGAATGCAAGAGAGTGCCCTTAGTCTCATGCAAATGGCAAAAACAAGCTGTGCTGTTGCAAAAGCCAATGAAGAAAAAATATTATATATGACTTTGTTAACAGAACCCACTTTTGGCGGAGTTACAGCAAGCTTTGGAACAATTGGTGATATAATAATTGCAGAACAAGGTGCAAGAATTGGTTTTGCAGGAAGAAGAGTTATTGAACAAACCATAAGACAAAAACTTCCCTCTGATTTTCAGACGGCTGAATATTTGATGAAATACGGTCAAGTGGATATGATTTCTCACAGAAAAGAGCTTAAAAATACAATTTCAAATATAATAAAAATTCATGCAAAGAGTACAAAACATCAAAAGAAAAGCAAAAAATAGGTAAAATAATTATGAATAAAGAATTTACTCCGTTAGAGTTTGAAAAATCAATATATCAAATAGAAGATAAAATTGAGGAGCTGAAAAACCTCAGCACAAGAACAGGAATTGATTTAAAAGAACAAATTTCAACCTTAACAAAACAAGCTATTGAATATAAAGAACAATTATATGCAAATTTAACGCCTACTCAAAAATTGCAGATATCAAGACACCCAAAACGTCCTACTTTTCTGGATTATGTAGAATTAATAACTGAAAATTTCATAGAAATGCACGGCGATAGAAAAGGAACTGATGACAGGGCTATAATTGGCGGTATTGCAGAAATTCAAGGACAACCGGTTATGCTTATCGGAACTCAAAAAGGAAAAACAACAAAAGAAAATATTAAATATAACTTTGGAATGCCTCAACCTGAGGGATACAGAAAAGCATTAAGACTTTTTTATCATGCCGATAAATTTAATATGCCAATTGTAACTTTAATCGACACTCCGGGCGCATATCCGGGGATTAAAGCCGAAGAAACCGGACAAGGCATTGCAATTGCCGAAAATTTAAGAGAAATGGCAAAACTAAACGTTCCAATTATTGCAATTATTACAGGTGAGGGCTGTTCCGGCGGAGCTTTAGGGCTTGCTGTTGCCAATAAAGTATTTATGCTGGAGCATTCTTACTATACCGTAATTTCTCCCGAAGGCTGCGCATCTATTTTATGGAGAAGCGCCGAAAAAGCATCCGATGCTGCTCAAGCGTTAAAAATTACGGCAAAAGACTTGATGAAATACAATATTGTTGATGGCGAAATCAAAGAACCTCTTGGTGGCGCACATTATGACCATAAACTTACGGCAAAAAATCTTTCAGACACGATTATAAAATCAATTGAAGAATTATCTTCAAAAGATGCAAAAACATTAAAAGAAGAAAGATATCAAAAATTCCGTAAAATGGGCGTGTTTTGTGAATAATACAATCAACCAAACGCATTTAGAAATTAGCGTAAATGTTCCTCAATTATGGGCAGAATATGTTACTGCAATACTTTTAGAGAAATTTAACTGCTCCGGCGTTGTAACACAAGAATTACAAGTAAAAGATGAGCAAATTATCAACGAATCTAACTGCGTTAAAGGTTATTTATGGATTGATGAAAAAAATCCGTTAAGTTTAGAGCATGTTCGAAAAGTTTTTTATAATGAAAGAATTTTGTTGTTGAATTCTCAAAATATTTCATCTGAAGAATTGGGCTCTTGGGATGTTTCTTTTAAAAAAATTCCATCTCAGGATTGGGATGCAAATTGGAAAAAGCATTGGAAACCTCAAAAAATCGGTAATAAAATTGTAATTTGCCCGAGTTGGGAAGATTATACGCCTAACGAAAACGAAATTATCATCAATTTAGACCCCGGAACTGCTTTTGGAACGGGAACTCACCCAACAACAAGGCTTTGTATGGTGGCATTAGAAAATTATATAAAAGGCAGTGAAGAAATTGCTGATATTGGTATGGGTTCAGGCATTCTTGCAATTTCTGCAATAAAATTAGGCGCAAAAAGTGCTGAAGGTGTTGATAATGACACTTCTGTGATTGAAGTTGCAAATGAAAATGCTAAAATCAATAACTGTCTTGAAAAATGCAACTTTTATCATGGCTCATCGGCTGATGTTAAAGGAACTTATGATATTGTGGTAGCTAATATCCTTGCAAATGTTCTTATTAATATGATGGATGAGCTAAAAAGACTAATGAAACCTCGGGCAAAGCTGATTTTAAGCGGCATAAATTCGGAAAAATCTCAAGAAGTTCAAAATTCCGTTAAAAAAACAGGAATGCAAGTTGTTGAAATCTTGAAACAAGAAGACTGGATTGCAATCATTGCAACTAAATAATCAAACCTTACCTATTTGTTGAGAGATTGAGCCTAGCATGTAGTCGTAGGATTGAATTTCGGTTAAATCCATTTTTTCAAACTTTTCGCAAAATTCTTGCTTAGAAGGAAATTTTATTGAAGAATATGCCAAATAATCATACGCCTTCTTGTTTTTATGAAAAATTATTCCCAAAAGTGGCATAATTTTAAAAAAATAAAATTTAAAAAAGAAGTTAATGATTTTCGGCGGTTTCCCTAAATCGCAGTTGGAAATATATCCTCCTTTTTTCGTTACACGCTGCATTTGAGCCAATCCTTTATCAATATCTTCCAAATTTCTAAGCCCATAACTTACCGTGCAAATATCAAAAGTATCGTCGTCAAAAAATAAATTTAAAACATCTTCTTTAATAAATTCAATATTATTCAGGTGTTTAGTTTTTTTCCTTGCAATATTAAGCATTTTTTCAGAAAAATCTACGCCAACAACATGACAATCAGGGTATTTTTCAGCTAAAAGTTTTGCAATATCACCCGTTCCGGTGCATAAATCTAAAATTTTAGCATTTTTAGGAACGTTTAGACAGTTTATGACTTTTTTTCTTATACTGTTATCAAAGCCAAAAGTGATTACATCATTGACTATATCGTAAACACCGGCTATGTTTTCAAATAAATTATGAACAAAAATCTTTTTATCTTGAAACATTTTCTTTAAAAACCATCCTAAAGATTGTATAATATATTCTATACTAAAATAAAAAAGAATGAAAAAAGTAGTCTAGACGATTGCGAATACGAAAGTATTTGAGGAAAGTCCGGGCATCACAGGGCAGGTTGCCGGGTAACTCCCGGTGCAGGTGACTGTGAGGATAGTGCCACAGAAATGTTAACAGCCGATGGTTGTGAAAGCTCTCGCTTCATAGTGAGAATGGGTTCGCCAACCTATTTGACGGCACAGCCGCAAATCCGTTGGATTCACTCCCTCTTCCGCAACACAGGCGATAGGTGCA
>JAQUYY010000311.1 GCA_028691575.1 Candidatus Gastranaerophilales bacterium | reverse complement strand
GTTAAAACATAATAATATAGTATATGTATTTGTTGATTATCACATCCTCTATTAATAGGAATCTTTGAAAACCTTGTAAAATTATCTGTATATTTTAAAATTAAAATATGATTTACTAATTGGGAGAGAAATTATGGCTGATTACAAACGTGCTTATATTTCACAAGTATCTGATTTTAACAATCAAAAAGTGTGCATTAAGGGCTGGCTGCAAAATAAAAGATCCGGTGGAAAATTGCATTTTCTTCAGGTTAGAGACGGTACGGGAGTAATTCAGGCAGTAATTTTTAAAGGAGATGTGCCTGAAAATGTTTTTGAAAACGGAGATAAAGTCACGCAAGAAACTTCAATCGAAGTTTATGGCGAAATAAGAGAAGATAAACGCTCTAAATTAGGCTATGAAATCGGTGTAGAAGATTTGAAAATTGTTAGTGATTCTATTGATTATCCGATAACTCCAAAAGAGCATGGAGTTGCATTTTTATTGGAAAATCGCCATTTATGGCTACGCTCTCCTAAACAACGGGCAATTATGAAAATTCGTCATGAGTTAATCAAGGCAATTAGAGATTATTTTAACAATAATAATTTCATGCTTGTTGATGCTCCAATATTTACGCCGGCAGCTTGTGAAGGAACTACAAATCTTTTTGAAGTAGATTACTTTGATTCTAAGGCGTATTTGACTCAAAGCGGTCAGTTGTATATGGAAGCTGCTGCCATGGCTTTTGGGAAAGTATATTGCTTTGGTCCGACTTTTAGAGCCGAAAAATCAAAAACCAGACGACATTTAACTGAATTTTGGATGGTAGAGCCTGAGGTTGCTTATAATAATCATGATGATAATATGAATTTAGCTGAAGATTTTGTTGTGTATATCGTTGAGCAAATTTTGACAAATTGTCGTTTTGAACTCGAAATTCTCGAAAGGGATATTTCTAAATTGGAAAATATTAAAAAACCTTTCCCTCGAATTACCTACGATGAAGCTATTGATTTATTAATTAAAAAAGGTAAAGATGTTAACTGGGGTGATGATTTTGGTGCAGATGAAGAAACAGTCATTTCAGAATCGTACGACAGACCCGTTTTAATTCACAGATACCCGGCTCAAAGTAAGGCATTCTATATGAAAGAAGATCCTGTAAATAATAAATTAGCACTATGCGTTGATATGATTGCTCCTGAAGGCTACGGCGAAATGATAGGCGGCGGACAGAGAGAAGATAATTTGGATGTGCTTTTATCAAAAATTAAACAACACAATCTTCCCGAAGAAGCTTTTGATTGGTATTTGGATTTGAGAAAATACGGATCTGTGCCGCATGCCGGCTTTGGTCTGGGGATAGAAAGAACTGTAAGCTGGCTTTGTGGCTTACATCACGTCAGAGAAACGATTCCATTTCCTCGATTAATGGATAGAATTAAACCATAAGGAATTTTAAAATGAGTAAATTTTCAGAACATGCACAAAAATTATACGCTCAAGGGTATTCTTGCTCAGAATCAATTGTAAGAGCTGCAATTGAGCTTGGCATGATTGATGGGGATATTGACTTACTTACGCAACTTGCTACGCCTTTTTCGGGCGGGCTTTCAAGCGGTTGTTTGTGCGGAGCTATATCAGGAAGCCAAATTGTAGTTGGCTTGAGTGAAAAAGGACCTAAATCAAGAGTTTTAGCTAAAAAATTTGTTGATGAATTTACTGTTCAAAGAAAAGCTACTTGCTGCAGAGTTTTAAGTAGGAAGTTTGATTTCAATTCACCGGCAAGAAAAGAAAATTGTTCTTCAATAGTCGGTGAATGTGCTAAAATTCTTGAAAAATTACTTCCTGTAAAAGAGGAAGCAATTAATGCTTAAAAATATCAAAAATATAGCTGTAATAAATCTGGGGTACATTGGAGATGTCGTTATTTCAAGCTGTGTAACAAATGAATTGAGAAATAACTTTCCCGAAGCAAAAATCACATATATAACCATCCCAAGAAGCAAAGGTATTGCACCTTATATAGGTGGAATTGATGAAGTTGTTATTTTTGATAAAGATAATGAGCAAAAAGGGCTAAAAATGTTACCTTGGGTGTTTAATTTTAGAAAAAATCATACAATCGATCTCGTTATTTTGCTGAACGAAACTTTTAGAAGTGGAATGCTGGGATTTTTAACGGGAGCAAGGTATCGAGTAGGTCATGATAGCGAAGGCAGAGGCTGGATGCTTACACATAGTGTTCCATGGCTTAATGAAGAGAAAAATTTTAAGATTCATATAAGTAAGATTTACATGAAAAATCTTGAAGCAATTAAAATTAAACCTGAAAAATTTGATTTTAAGCTTAATATTTTTAGAGCTGATGAAGACAGTATGTTTAAAAAATTAACTCATGAGGGGTATAATAATGAGATCTTAATTGGTTTATGTCCGTGTGCCGGTTTTAAATGTAAAGATTGGCAAGTAGATGAAGCGAAAAAATTTATTGATTATATAAATACACTGCCTGACCATAAAGTTGTCATTGTTGGAGTTAAAGAAGCTCAGGAATTTGCTGAAAAAATAAGGGCATTAGGTAC
>JAQUYY010000310.1 GCA_028691575.1 Candidatus Gastranaerophilales bacterium | reverse complement strand
AAATATCCCTTCACCAGAATGGAATTAAAAAAAATAGGAAAATCCCTCCATGAAAATACCGAGATTATTGGAGGATATCTCTTTTTAAGCCATTTCATTATAAAACGTAGACTAATAAAGCTTTTTGGAATGAAAAGAGATATAAAAAAAATTAAATGCGAAATTGGAACACCATTAGATAAGTATTTTAGTCCAGCAATTATAGCAGTTTATACTAAAAATATTAAAAAAAAGGAAAAATAAAGATGATTACCTTTGCTTGCACTATCTTTAATGAAGAAAGTAATATAAAAAAATTTTTGCAATCGATAGTTTCACAATCGATTCCCCCAAACAAAATAATTATTGTTGATGGTGGCTCAATAGACAATACTGTTAGAATAATTAACAGTTTTAAAAAAAAGTCCAAAATTCCAATTAAACTAATAATTAGCAAAGGGGCAAATATTGCTAAGGGGAGGAATCTTTATATGCAAGAAGTAAAAGAAGGTTTTCTCTTTTCAGGGGATGCCAGTACTCGTTTTGAAAAAGATTGGATAAAAAAATTGCTTGAGGGTTTTGAAGAGGGTGCGGACATTGTTTTTGGGGTGTATCAACCAGAAGAACCAAAAAATATTTTTGAAAAAATAGTCAATACTCGTGTAAGAGATTACTCTAAATATACCGAGGAAGATTGGAAAAGAGAAATACCTTCTAACAGGCAAACTGCATACCGAGTTTCCTCTTGGAAAAAAGCAGGATTAGTCTTTCCCGAATGGATGGATCGTGCAGATGATTCCTGGGTTTATGATAAGGCAATTCAAAAAGGATTAAAATTTAGGTTAATAAAAGATGCTAAAGTATTTTGGCACCCTAGATCTGGATTAAAAGAGTATCTAAAATTAGCATATCTTGATTCCCTTTCGGAGGGTCTTTCTGGAATTGTCTGGAAAAGAAAGTCCTATTACCTTGCATTCTCCAGCTTGGTTATTCTAATTGTTTCGCTTATTCTTGCGATAACTATCAGTTTATTATCTCTTTTGGCCTGGCCAGTTCTTCTTGGAGGAATATATCTCCTGGAAGGAATTAAAATATTTAATAAAACAAAAGAAATCAAATGCTTTCTTCTAGGGGGAGCAATTATGATCTTATCTTTCTTTGCCCATGCCTTGGGAGGAATTATTGGCATTATTAAACGCCCCTTTGTGAAAAAATCCCGAAATTAATTCTATACCCCACCACAATTAGATTTAAAAACTTCTTTCTAAGAGTAAAAATATGGAAAGGAAAAAGGCATTAATTACCGGAATAACTGGCCAAGATGGGGGTTATCTTGCGGAACTTTTGGAAGGGAAAGGATACGAAGTTTTCGGTTTGAAAAGAAGAGTGGCTTTGGAGGATCAGAGTGCTAGGAGATCTTTCTCTGGGACTGCGATTCCATGTGACATCACAAATTACGGATCAGTCACTGCTGCGTTATTGAAAGTCATGCCTAATGAAGTTTATCATTTAGCAGCTCAATCCGATGTTGCATATTCTTTTAAAGATCCCTTTCAAACACTCGATGTAAATATTCAAGGAACAACAAATGTTCTTGAAGCAATAAGACACAATAAGCCAGACGCAAAATTCTATTTTGCAGGGAGTAGTGAAATGTTTGGTAATGTTTTGGAAGAACCCCAAACAGAAAAAACCCCATTCAACCCAAGAAGTCCTTATGGAATTTCAAAAGCAGCCGGATTTTTTTTAACAAAAAATTATAGGGAAGCTTATAATCTTTTTGCATGTTCCGGGATACTTTTTAATCATGAAAGCCCTAGAAGGGGAAAAGAATTTGTTACGAGAAAAATTACGGATGCAATTGCAAAAATAAAAGCGGGGGAACAGAATTTTGTCACTCTGGGAAATTTAGACACAAAAAGAGATTGGGGATTTTCCAAAGATTATGTGGAAGCAATGTGGTTGATGCTCCAACAGGATAAACCCGACGATTACGTTATTGCTACAAATGAAAGCCACACCTTGGAAGAATTTTTAAGTGAAGCATTTTCTCACGTAGGATTGAACTGGAAAGACCATGTCAGAACAGATCCAAGTTTTATCAGACCAAGCGATGTCATAACTCTTAGAGGAGATTACACCAAAGCACATACAAAACTCGGCTGGGAGCCAAAAATAAAATTCAAAGAACTAGTGAGAATGATGGTTGAATCTGATTTAGAAAGATTACAAAAACGTTAACAAATTATAAGAAAAAATATATTAAAATGACTTTTGAAACGATTCAAAAAGGTTTTAAAAGAAAGAAAATTTCTAAATAAATGGACAATCAAAAGAAAAAAATTATTGAAACATATCAAGAGAAAAATGTTGTTTCTACTTTTGATGAAGAAAGAGAAGAGTTCGAATACCAAAGGTATAAACACGAAATAGAGTCAAAATTCTTAACCAATGCAATTAGCGAAATAAGTTCAAAAGAAAAAATAAAAGTCCTTGATGTTGCATGCGGAACCGGCAGGATGCTCCCCATTGTTTTTTCCCAGAATTGGGATATGGAGTACACGGGATTGGATACCTCAAAAGAAATGACTTC
>JAQUYY010000038.1 GCA_028691575.1 Candidatus Gastranaerophilales bacterium | reverse complement strand
CATCCTAGTGTCGGCTCTTTTAGCGATACTGATATTGAAGCGGCATGTCTTTTGGGCTTGAAAAAGACAATAGTAGTTGACGAAAAATACAGATACACTATGCAACCCGCAAACGAAAATGTTTTTTCTCCTGATATGTGGAAAAATATTAAAAATTCATTTAATGAAACCTATTTGAAAGTTAGAGGAGAATTAAGTTTTGCTCGTTCAAAAGGTCAGATATCTGAACAAAATTTTGAAGAAATGTTAGATCATATGACCTGGCAAAGAAGTACAAAATCATGCGGTTTAAAATATACGAGAGAAAAATATATACCTCATTCAGATAACTACGTTATTGATAACATTTAATTTGAAGCTGTCAAAATCCATTAGTATTTTTTAGGCTACTTATATGAAATTTTCACAATTTCAAAAAATATTATTATTTTAATACAAATAGTATTGTAACTCTTATTGCAAAAGAATATTAAGATTTTAAACCATGCAAACCATGTGTTCATCATGTTTTCGGGGATTTAATTTGTGAAAACTCATGAGCCACATGAGTTACGGCAATTTGGAATCTTATAACCAATAATCCTTGCTACACATGGTATATGGCTTTACAAATAATGGAAATCATGATATACCATGATTTATAGCGATTTTATTCGTTAAAATATAAGCGTATTTGTGTTTTTAGTTATAAAGTGAGGAAGTTATGATGAAAAGCAAAAATGGTTTTACTCTTGCTGAAACATTAATTGTAATAGCAATAATTGGGGTTTTAGCAACCATAGCAACTTCTGTAATAATTCAAACATATCAGACATTAATGTGGGAAAGTGCTAAAAAAGTTGCATATAGTGACTTGAGTCAGGCTATGATGAGAGCTAATTTAGATTATGAGTTGACTGCTCTTAACAATTCTCAAACTACAGCATTTAATAATATAAAAGCACTGGCTTCATACTTTCAAACACTAAAAACCTGTAATATAAATGCGGTTTCAGAAGGTTGCTGGATTGATTCTTGTATGACGGATGGAGATTGCTGGTGGTGTCTACCCAGAGAAGGTAATCAAGGATATTCTTATGGATTTATTGATAACAAAGGAAGAGAATGGATACATTATAGAATTTCTTCATGGATGCTTATGATAATTGATCTTAATGGACATAAAAAACCTAATCGAGTTGGTAAAGATAGATATGGACTTATATTTTATGATAAAGATGGTAAATACAGTAATGTAATGGGTATTCCTCAAACGTTCAAATTTAGCGGTTCTCCTACGAATATATATGCTTATGACGATCCTTGGGGAACCGGTGAATAATAGGTTTTAAGACAGAAATATATTCTTATTGAATTATTATTTCAAATTAAAAATAATGTTGTGTTTCTGATTTTGCAAACTATAATTTGCAAAAGTAAAAATTTGTTAAGTTGAATTTTATAAACCCGAGATTCAATTATAAATTAAAAGTTGAATACATTTCTTAAAACACAAAATGATTTTTTTATTTTCAGAACTTCCATTTTTGCAAAAAAGGCTTTATCATGTAGAATGTGTTTGCTTGTGAGTAAGGGTTTTGAAAATGTTTTCTATTTTTAAAAAGAAAAGCAACAGGAAGTTAAGTTTGGCAATATCAGGCAGTGGAGTGCTGGCTTTATTGTCAAAAAATGATGATAATAAAATAGTTATTGACGATTTTGAATTTAAGAATTTTTCTAAAAATGTTATTCTTGAAAATCAAATAACAAGTAAAGAAATATTTGAAAGCGAATTAGCTGAAATTGTAAAAAATTATAATCCGACAGAAATCGCATTTTGTTTGCCTGCTACTGCTTGTTTTATACAAAATATTAAACTTCCTCAAGTTGATGATAATGAGCTTGAATCTGTGGCATTGCAAGAAATATTAAGACATTTGCCGTTTGAAAAAGATGAAGTCAAGGTTAACTGGCAAATAATTGAGAATAATAATCAAAAAGAAGCTCTTATGGTGGCAACAAAAAAAGAATTGTTGAACAGTTATATTTCATCAATTGGCAAAGATAAAACTACAAACGCAGAAATATGCGGTTTTGCTGCTATTAGAGCTTTAGCCGATGCAGGACTGCTTGAAGATACTGAAATCTTGACGCTAACTGTTATTATCGGCTACGAATCGACTGAAATAAATATTATTAAAAAAGGAATGCCGTTATTTTCATATTCTGCAAATATCGGTAAAAAAAACATATTAGATACAGCCGAGCATTTTAATTTGTCACATAAACAGGCTGAAGATATACTTTATAATACCTCAATATTTATTACACCTGAAGAGACTCAGGATGAAACCGAATTAAAACTTGTAAATGCAGTTCGCAGCATATTTAATAATATTTCCAATGAAATTATAAAAGTAATTGATTTTTATACATCACAAAACAAATCTGAAAATCAAATAAATAAACTGATTTTGACAGGTGAAGGAATTTGTACTCAAAAACTCGACGAGTACATTTCTAATAAAGTTAAAATTTCTACCGTAATTGCAAATCCTTTAAAAAATCTCTATTTTTCTAAAGAAGCTGAAGAAAAATTAGCTGATATAGTTGATTTTTCCAATTTTGAAAAAACAGAAAATCATATGTTATCTGCACAATCTTTTGCAGCATGTGTAGGTTTGGCATTGAAAGGGTAAAAACTTGAAAATCATTGATATTAATTTATTACAGGATAAATTTTCTTCCAAAAATATGGCGGGAATCATTCAAAAAAATCCCCCGATAACAAAGCAAACTAAAAAAGTTTGCGGAATTATTTCGGCAGTTGGGGCAATAGTGATGGTTTTATGCATAATAATTTTCTTCAATCTTCAATCAACGATTAAAAAAACAGGAAAACAAATAAAATTCACTGAAAGTAAAATTGAACAAACTAATATTGAAATAAAAAAAATTGAACAACTTAACAATACAACAAA
Source organism: Candidatus Gastranaerophilales bacterium (assembly GCA_028691575.1). Lineage (GTDB taxonomy): Bacteria > Cyanobacteriota > Vampirovibrionia > Gastranaerophilales > JAQUYY01 > JAQUYY01. The sequence goes on along the minus strand of JAQUYY010000038.1, from coordinate 8,666 downwards.
ATTTGAAAAAGAAATTTTGAAATTAAAATTATTAGCCAGAGATCAGATAAATAAAGAGCTTGTTCCTTGGTACGAAGTGCTTTCAGACATAACAAAGATAGTGCCTCGGAATGTTAAGTTAACTGAAATCAATAAACAACAAACAAGAGGCAGAACAAATAATACAGGTATGGAAATAAAAGGACAGATGAATTATGCCGATAAACATGCGCTTACAACCGTATCTTATATGGTTTTGAATATAAATGAAAACCTGCCCGATACGACCTTAATGAAAAATGCTTCTGTTGGAAATTTCCAGTATAACGAAGCGATGAATATATACAATTTTTCAATCCAATCTGATTTAAAAAACAAACCCGAAAGGCATCCTCATAATATTACTTTAAATGAAAAAATGATTATAATTGAAGATTATTCAAAAGAATAATATAGAAAAAGGTTAAATAAATGGACGAATCTAAAAAATTACTTCTAATAAGTTTTATCCCTGCAATATTGAGTTTTATACTGATATTCAATTTGATAATTCCTGAAAATCTTGAATTAAATAAATTGAAAGACAGTTTAAAAATTCAAAAAACAGAATTGCAAAACCTTGAAGCCAGGCTTGAAGTGGCTAAAAAAAATGAAAAAGAAATCAAAGAAGTTAATGAATTAAAAGAAGAACTTGCAGATTTTGACTACAGAATACCCTATAACAATGAAACAGCAATGCTTTTGCTGGATTTGGAAAAATTTGCTCAAAAAAATAAGCTTGAAGTATTGTATTTTGATAAAAAAAGAGAAGCACAAATTCCTATTATAGATCCCATTGCAGCAGCAGAAAAAGCTAAGGAGAAAAAAAGCAGCCGCAGAAAAAAAGAAAAAGAAATTCCGCTGGCAATTCTCTGTGAAATACCCTTAGAAATACGAATTGTCGGTGATTTCCCAAATATTTTAGAATTTATAGGTCAAGTAGAAAAATATCAAAGACTAATGTCGATAGACGGAGTATTAATGAAAGATTACGAAAAAGATGTGTTTAAATCAGCATCAAGAGTAGAAATCACATTAAATACCAAAATATACAAATTTCAACCTCAACAACAACCATCCGAAACAGATGAAAAAACTTCAAAATAAAAAAGGATAAAAAATGGATAATAATAAAATTAAAAAATCTCTAAATAATACTACAAATCCAAAATGGATGCTTATCTTTTTAATGATATGCGTGTTTTTAGGGTATTTTTATTTTTCCACAAATCAAGCTCAGATTCAAAAAAATAAAACAGAACTTCAAAAAACCGTAAAAGTTGAAAAAACAATTCAGGAAAAACAAGAAAAAGAAATTCAACAGCCAAAATTGGTTTTAATCCCTCCTTCTAAAAAAGAAGATTATATTAAACAGGCAATGCTGAATGCCGGAAGAAGTAAGCCGTTTGAAAATTTGGGAGGAATAAGTCCGGTTAGTTTTTCTTCAATGGATAATAAAACGCTGCCCCCTCTAAAAATAATTGAAGAAACTGACGTAAAAGGTTTTTTAGGCAACAAAGCAATTATTTGTGTTAACGGAAATACAAAAGCACTAAGCGAAGGTGAAAGTTTTAAAAATGTTAAAGTATTAAAAATTGATGTTGAAAATTTAACCGTAGTATTTAAAAAAGATAATAAAACCATTACTCAATCAGTAAAAATTAATTAGAAATCGTGATAAGAGGTGAATAATGAAAAAAACAATTCTAAAATTTGCATTAGCTTTGAATTTAACGCTGTTAGCGGTAATATGCTTATGCATGCCCGTATTTTCAATGAATGAAAATACACTAAATGAGCATATTGAAAACCGAATCAATCAGGTTAAAAAAGAAGCTCATTTGAAAAATGCAGAGACAAACATAATACCTGCTAATTTGGAAATGGAAGCTGAAGAAACCATTGACACTACAAGAGAAGTCGAAAATTTATATTCTCTTGTCAACAATGATTCAATAAAACTTTTTAACAGTTTTAATGCTTTTGATGATGCAAAAAAAACAAATTTAGTACTTGACCAAATCGATGTTCCCTCTGTTTTGCGAATTTTAGCAGAAGAAGGCAATAAAAACATAGTTCTTGATGAGAGTGTACAAGGATTTATAACAGCAGAATTAAAAAATGTTTCTCTTAATGAAGCTATGCAGGTTATATTAACCGGTGAAGAGCTGGAAGCCAGAGTTGAAGGAAATACAATATTTGTTGCATCAAGACCAGCAATGGCTAAAAAAGGTATAAATAGAAAGTACATAAAAGCATTTAAACTCAATAATGCAAACTCTGTAGAAGTTGCAAAAATACTCGAAGCAAGTGTTTTTAACAAAGGGTATAACGTCAATGAGTCAACAGAAAACGCAATAACTCCTGCTGTAATGACAGAAAATGAAGATTTGCCAAATGCTCCCGCAATTGCTAATACTGCTCAATCTTCAACAGGACAAAGCAGTTTATCATCTTCTAGAAAAATAAAAGGTCGTGTTGAAGAATTAGAAACAGGAGCAGGTTTTGGCGATGCCAATATTCTTGCAAGTCAGATAAAAATTCAACAAAAAAAAGCAACTACAAAAGATATAGAAATTTCTAACAATGATGGCGGAGCTATTATTATTCCGGATACAAGAACAAACTCAGTACTGGTAGCAGGACTAAAAGAAGATATTTTATTGGCTGAAAAAACCATTCAATACCTTGATAAACCTCTTCAACAAGTTGCAATAGAAGTATCTTTGGTTGAAATAACAAAAGATGATACAAAAGACTTGGGATTTTCATATAGTCAAACCGGAAATAAGGCAAGCGGCGGTTTTAACTCTACAATACAAAATACTTTGCATGATTTAGGCTCACCGATTAACCAGTCTGTATTCGGTTTTTCATCGGTCGGCGGAAACGCAGATGCTTTCTACGGAAGAATAAATGCGCTTATTCAAAATGAAAAAGCCAAATTGCTTGCTAATCCTACAATTACAGCATTAGATAACAGCGAAGCTCTTATTAAAATAACCGATCAGGTAGTTAGCAAAATGGAAGTGGTTGTAACGCAAACTTCGACTACTTATGATGTAACTTTAGCCGATGTCGGAATTGTATTGAACATTCTCCCTAAAATTGGTGAGGACGGGAATATTACAATGCGATTAAGACCATCTATTACTACACCTCTTGCAGAAAAAGCCGTTGGCACATTCGGCGCATTCGTAACACCTATTTCAACAAGAGAAGTAATTATAGAAGATGTCAGAGTAAAATCCGGTGACACTTTCGCAATAGCAGGTCTTATAAAAGATCAGGAAATCGAAACCCTTGGAAAAATACCGTTTGCAGGTGATTTGCCTGTATTTGGAAAATTATTTAGAAATAAAGAACATGCAAAACATAAAACCGAGTTAATGATACTTATTAAACCTAAAATTGTCAAAGATATCGCCAATAACGCCCTCTAAACTCACGAGCGGTATGGGAGCAGCACTTGACTTTCAAGTGCTGCTCTTTTATATTAATTAACTGTATTATACGAAAAAGTAACGATAATCTTTACATTTGAACTTATTTCGGCAAAAAAGATAATGTTCTTTTTTAAGTAATATGTGCTAATTTAAAAATTAATTTGGATAAAAATTTCTTCTATGAGCATATATACCAAATTGAATATATTAAACAAACCTTTGGCTAAAAAAGTTATTTCTCAATTCAGTAACCCCAATGCCATAGCATCAGTTGCATTTCTTGAAGGAACTGTTATTGTAGGCAGATGTAAACAAGCAAAAAAAAGAGGCGGGGAATTAGAATTCAAAACAAGATTTGCCGAGGAAACTTTAACGGCAGCAGTTTGGCTTGGCGGTATTAAAGCTATTAATACCGTTGCCGATTCTTTTCTAAAAAGAATGCCTGATTTAAAAGAAATAACCACAGATATCGGAAGAGATTTCGTTCGAGATCCTGTTGAATCCTTAATGAAGAAAAAATTGAAAAATCTGAAAAAAGCAAATGACCATACAACATATGAAATGTCTAAAATAATTAAAGAAACAAGGATGAAACTAACCGGCACTAAATTTGCAAAAGTTGCTTTTAGTGCTGCCGTAGGGATTTACCTTGCCGGTTCGGTTATTCCTAAATTCAAGAACAAATTAATAGCACAAGAAAAAGCAAAACAAACAAAATTAAAACAAAATGTATACGCTTCAAACCTAAAAGGCACATCATATACCGGTAAATTAACTGAAGATGTCGGTTTTGTGTCAATGGAAAATTTTTTGGATAAATCCAACTTACAAAAAAACAAAGTGTCTTTTGGAAACAGCGTAAATGCCGTTAATTTATTTAAAATGACTGGTCATAATCTTGAGCATAATCCTATTGCAAGGATTTTAACTGTAGATGTAGGTGTTACGGGTGGCAGAGCTAAAAACTCATTAAACAAAAGTGAGAAAATTGAAATTCTCTTTAGAGATATAAGTTCAATATTTTTCTATATGTTCTCAACCCCGTTGATTGCAAAAGGATTGTCTAAATTAGATGAATATAAAGGCAAAAATACGAATCTTGATCCCGAAGTTGCTGATTTGTATACAAAAAGAGCTGTTAGAATAATAACTAATCTTGGTCAAAATCCAACCAAAGAATCAGCTAAAAAAGCTATTTCCAATGTGAAATATTCTGAATTGTTAAAACAGTTTGGCGATAGACCGCAAAAAGAGGAACTTATAAATGTAAAAGATTTTGTTAAAGAAATTCTTGAAAAAGATGCTTCTCTTAAAAAAGACGATAAAAAATATATTGTCCGCAAAACTCTTGAATTTGCGAAGCATAATCCGGTTGCAAAAGATGGCAGATTTATTACTTCGTCCCAAATTCCTGATATTTTAAGTGAAGGTTTTATTCATGAAGCTGATTTTGTAGAAAAAGCTATGGGTATTTCATCAAAAGTTCAAGATAAAGATATGATTAAAATGTTAAACGAAGGTATTCTTGATACCCTTAATGTGTCTAAATTAGGAGATAACGGAATAAGAAAAATTACTAAATTTGTCAAACAAAAAGAACTTGAAGAAATTCGCAAAAATATTAAAGATTATACAGATGTAGTGTTTAAAAAAGTTGATGAGTGTGCAAAATTTGATAAGAATTCATTAACAGATGTGGTACAATCTCTACAAAACAGAAACAGTCTTAAAAAACTTGCTTATGTAGGTACAGGTCTTGCTGTATCAGCATTTTTCCTTTCTATAGTTATTCCAAAAACACAATGTTTGATTACAAAATTAAGAACAGGAAAAGATGAATTTCCTGCGACTATGGAAGAATAGAAATAAATTCTTGATATAGTAAACTTTTCATAGTATATTGTTTAATGATAAATTAAATTTAATCAGGAGTAAAAATAAATGGATAAAATTACAAAAATTGCACTAGACTTGAATGAACAATCAAATAATAAATATCAATTAGTCTATGAAATTGTTGAATTGGCAAAAAAATTAATTGACGATTCCCAACAAAAACGTCCGCAGGATGATTATGGATATGATATTGAACCTGCTTACAATGCCCCGATTAAACAGGAAAAACCTGTTCAGCACGCAATTATGGTTAAATCAAGCGAATATGACGACGGCGGTCTTGTAGGTTAGAAAAATTTAAAAAATTTGAAAGAAGAGTTATTTTTTAACTCTTCTTTTTTATACCCTAAATTGATATAAATGATAATATATTTTTAATAAATTCTTTGATAAGATATTTTATGCTATTTCAAAAAATAAAACAGGAGGAACTTAATGGGCAATATTTCAGTAATTGGGTTTCAATTAAACCATAGAACAGACTCGGCAGTTAAACTTCAAGAGGTGTTAACAAAATACGGATGCAGTATAAAAAGTCGAATAGGTTTGCATGAAGTAGAAAACGGCATTTGTTCGCCTTCAGGTATAATTCTATTGGAAATAATTGATGAAAATTCAGAAAAATTGGTCGAAGAATTAAATACAATTGATTGCGCTAATGTTCAAATTATGAAATTTTAATGGAATTACTCATACAAATATTTTGCCGAAAAACTTGAACCTGTATTAATCGACTCCGTTGAGCCTTCTATACAACTTGTGGATGGATCACCATATTCTCTCGCTCCATATGGTATTAATGCATTTGATATTATATTCACGTAAAATATATCTTTTCCTACTGTATTAGGTTTTTTAAATCCGTTTACATCTATAGATATCAATCCACATCTTGTATAATTTCCTACTGCTTCACTACAATTTGATTTGAGAATATAGGATCTAATTAAACTGCCATTGTTTAGTATTAAGCCAGGATCTAAGCGACTTCCTGTAGTGGTACCATTTAACTGATATACTTCATTATGCCAACAACCTTCAGCGCTTACTCCGGTTCCTGTTCCGCCATAATATGAAGTTCCTGAGCAATCTTTTATTATATTAAGTTTTGACGCATAAGCATTTTTTAAATCTTCACTTCCTGCAACATCTCCGGGGAAAGCACCTGCTAAAGTTCCGCCGTTATCGGCTATTATCATCATTGTTGCCTGTGATAGATCTGAATATTGTTTTTTCCACGCTGCTTTTAGCTCGGCATCGCTTGTCGTGCCAAATAATGTAGGAATTGCAATTGAGGCAATTATTCCGATTATTGCAATAACTATAAGAGTTTCTGCCAGAGTGAATGCTTCTTTTTTCTCATTAAACATTGTATTTTTTCCTCTTTGTTGAATATTTTTTATTATATTTTATAATGCAATAAATTCAATCATATATCCATATTAATTATAAAATTTAGAATATTTCATTTTTTAAAGCTTCTGTTTCTTTTAACCAATCTTCCTGTTTGATTTTGCAAGCATGATTCCAGAATTTTTCTATCGCATAAGTCTCTCTCTCTTCGGTATGAAGAATATGAACGACAACATCGCCGTAATCAAGTAAATTCCAACGATTTTTTAAATCTTTTTCATCACCTATCGGCAATCTGTTATACATTTTTTTAATTGTCTCTTTCGTTGTTGAAGTTAATGCTCTGACTTGTGTTGTTGTATCTGCATTACAAATAACAAAATAATCCGCCAATACCGATACATTACTGATATTTAAAACAGTAATATCTTTTGCTTGTTTGTTATCCAATATTCTTGATATAACACTAGACAGCCTATAAGATGTAATTTCTTCCAAGTTTTTTCTCCCTTACTCTATAATTCTTCCATCAGCCATAATGGTATGCCCATTGGCAATTCACTTATTCCTATGCTTTTAAATAATTTATTTGTGCTTATTCCGGTTATCTTTTGCATAAAAGATTTTTTAGGAGTAATATCGATAATTTGCGGTTCTCCTTTAATTTCAAGCATTTCAACTGCCAAATTGATTGCCGTTTTTAAAGAACCTATTTCGTCAATAAGACCTAATTCTTTGGCTTGTAAACCTGTAAAAATTCTGCCGTCAGCAAATTTTTTGACATCCTTAATTTCCATATTACGCTCTGTTGCAATAACTTTGACAAATTGTTCATAAGTATTATCAATCATTTCTTGTAAAATTTGTCTTTCTTCCCCGCTCAAATATTTGGCATTAGAAAGGATGTCTTTATATTTTCCCGATTTAACCACTTCAGGCTTAACACCGATTTTTTTATATAAATCTTTCATAACGCTGGATTTAATTATAACACCGATTGAGCCTGTTACTGTTCCGGGAGCTGAAACTATTTTATCTGCTGCAACTCCTGCATATACGCCACCACTTGCAGCAACATCTCCAAAAGATGCAATGACCTTTATGCCATCTTTTTGAATAGTTTTTATTGCTTCATATATTTCTTGAGAGGCACCGACAGTTCCTCCGGGACTGTTTATTCTAAAAACAACAGCTTTTATCCCCTGTTTTTTTGCATCATAAAAAGCATCTATAATACTGCTTGCAATAGGAAATTGTGATGTTTCTAAAATTATTCCGTCTAATTTTATTAAAGCGATTCTTTTATCTTTTAGTAAAGTATATTTTATTGAATTTAAAAATTTTTTTATATTCACTAAATTTATTCTCCAAGTTTTACTTTTGCTTTTTTCCAGAGCTCATCATATTCATCTAAATTATAATCTCTCAAATCTTTTTGGGCAAGCTGTTCCATCATTTCAAAACGGCTTACGAACTTCTTATTGGCTTTTAACAAGGCTATTTCGGGGCTAATTTTATGCCATCTTGCTAAGTTTACAATAGAAAACAAAATATCGCCAAGCTCATCTTCCATTTCATTTTTGTTATTATTTTCTACGGCTTCTCTAAATTCCTGTAATTCTGAATGTATACAATCCCATAAAGATTCAACATTAGGCCATTCAAAACCGGTTTTAACGGCTTTTTTGCTGATTTCAGCAGCACTCATTAAAGCAGGCTGGGATTTGGATATGCCCGAAAGTGCTGATATACGCTCAGGTTTTTCTATGCTTTTTATAGCATCCCAATTTTCTAAAACTTCAGCAGTTCCGCTAACTTTTGTTTCGCCAAAAACATGCGGATGACGACGAATTAATTTTTCATTAATTTCCTTTGCCACATCATCAATCGTAAAATTGCCATTTTCAGATTCCATTTGACAATGCAGACAAATTTGAAGAAGAACATCGCCCA
>JAQUYY010000309.1 GCA_028691575.1 Candidatus Gastranaerophilales bacterium | reverse complement strand
TGTATTGATGATAGATGTGGCGATTGTTCAGCGCGGCAAACGGCGCAACAATGTCGCCAACGCCTTCAAATGCCTCGCCATAGCGATTGGCGATTGCCGCGCGCTGGTCATTCCATTGATCAAGATACTTGATCTTAACGCTCAGAATAGCGGCTTGAATCGCGTCCAAACGAGAATTGACGCCAATTTCCAAATTTTTGTATTTATTTTCGGGAGATGATCCATGAACTTTTAACATTCTGATTTTTGCCGCAATTTCGTCGTCATTGGTCGTCGCCATTCCCCCGTCGCCATAAGCACCCAAGTTTTTGGTGGGGAAAAAAGAGAAACAGCCGGTATCACCAACATTGCCGGCCTTAACTTCCTTGCCATCAATAATTTGGGTCGCTCCGATGGCTTGCGCGCAATCTTCAATAATTTTCAGATTATATTTTTGCGCGATCTTTTTAATCGGCGCCATATCCGCCATCTGGCCGAAAAGATGCACCGGAATAATCGCTTTTGTTTTGCCGGTAATCGCCGCCTCAATTTGATTGACATCAATATTAAAAGTATCCGGATTAATATCAACAAATACGGGCTTAGCGCCGGTTGCCGCGATCGCTTCGGCCGTGGCAAAGAAAGTGAATGCCGTGGTAATCACTTCGTCTCCCGCGCCAATCCCCAACGCCCTTAGCGACAAATAAAGCGCATCGGTATCGGAATTAAGAGTGACCGCATGCTTTACCCCCAAAAAATCAGCGACTTCTTTTTCAAATTTTTCCACTGCCAGACCGCCGATAAAAACTCCCCCTTCTAGCACTTCTAAAATCGCCGCGTCAATCCCGGATTTTAGATTTTGATACTGTTTTTTTAAATCAAAAAACTCCATTTTTTATTTTTCGTAATTGTAATCATAGAAACCTTTGCCGGTTTTACGCCCCAAACGGCCGCCAGCGATCATTTTTTCCAAAAGCGGGCAAGGACGATATTTTTTGTCTTCAAATCCCTTTTCCAGCTCGCGCATAATCGCCAAACAAACATCAACACCGATCAAATCCGCCAGCTCCAGCGGCCCCATGGGAAAACCTGCGGCAATTTTCATCGCATTGTCAATATCATCGCGCAAAGCAACATCTTCTTCCAAGCAAAACGCCGCCTCATTGATCATCGGAATCAAGATGCGATTAACGGCAAATCCGGGAGAATCTTTTATTTCTATCGGTATTTTGCCCATCGCCAACGCAAGATTTTTTATTATCACCATGGTCGCATCGGAAGTTTTTTCTCCGCGAACAACCTCTATCAATTTTATTACTGAAGCCGGATTCATAAAATGCATCCCGGCAAATTTGTCTTTTCTCTTAACCGCCGTCGCCAATCTGGAAATCAATATCGTGGAAGTATTGCTGGCAAAAATCGTTTTTGGGGCGCATATATCATCAAGTTTGGAAAAAATGTCTTGTTTCGCCGCAAAATTTTCAACAATGGCTTCAAGCACAAAATCACAGTCCGCCAAATCTTCCAATTTTTCAGCCGCAACCACATTCCCAACAATCATCTCTTTTTTTTGAATTGAGATCTTTTTTTTGGCAAATAGGTTTTCGACATATTGATTAATTTTTTCCAATCCGGATTTTAAAATTTTAATTTCTTTATCCCAGATTAAAACCGAAAAACCAGCAGTGGAAAATTCAACCGCAATTTGCCGCCCCATAACTCCCGCGCCAACAATACCGATTTTTTTAATTTTATCCATTTTTTGAAACATCACGGATAATTCTGGCGGGAACCCCCATCGCCAGCTTTCCCTGCGGAACATCTTTTGTCACCACGGAGCCGGCGGCAACCACCGCCTTCTCTCCCACGACAACGCCAGGAAGAAAAGTTGAATTGGAGCCGATGCGCGAGCCTTTTTTGAAACGCGGACCTTTGTAAGCTCCTCCCTTGCTTTGCCCCATAGTGTTGTCATTGGTAGTGCTAATATGCGATCCTACAAAAACATCATCCTCGATTATCATATCGCTAGTTAAATGGGTAACCGCCGCGGTACGCACCCTTTTACCGATAACTGTACGCGGTTCCATAGTAACCATTCTACCAATAATGCTTTCATCCCCGATAATATTTTCCTCCCTGATAGAAACCAGATCGCCGATCATTACCCTGTCGCCAATTTCGGTACCTTGATAAATAATTGCGCACGCGCTTATCACGCAATCAGCGCCGATTTTCAAAGGCGGTAAATCCTGCGCCTTTTTTGCCTTGCTCAAAGCACCGGCGCGGGGTGTTCTTCCCAAAACGGAATTATCGTCAACAAAAGAACCTTTCCCGAGCGCAACACCTTTATGCAACACAACATTGCAACCAATACAAACGTTGTCGCCGATGACAACGTCGTCCATAATCACCGCATTGCGGCCAACCGCGCAATTCTCTCCGATTTTAGCACTTGGCGCAATATATGCCGATTTATTTATTTGATTCATACAATTTTTCTATAAGCTCTATCGCCGGCAAAGCTTCGGCAGGAGTTATTCCTTTATCTTTCAACAAATCTTGATAAACGAAGTGGTGCAGGTTCTCCTCGGCCAG
>JAQUYY010000308.1 GCA_028691575.1 Candidatus Gastranaerophilales bacterium | reverse complement strand
TATAACTGATTTTGAACCGGGAAATGAAACAAAAAAGACTATTTCTCGAATAAAAACAAAATTAAATATTCCTTTTTATCAAGCAGATGCTCACAATATTTGTCCGATTTTTGAAACTTCGAATAAACAGGAATATGCAGCAAGAACGATTCGCCCTAAGATAAAAAGCATTATTTCAACTTATTTTACACAATTTTCTGAAATTAAAAAAATGCCAAGAGCTGAATTTTACCAAAACAATTGGGATTCGTTGGAACAAAAAATTACTGTAGATAAAAGAGTTCCCACAATAAATTGGCTAAAACCCGGTGAAAATGCAGCAAAAACAATGCTAAAGGATTTTGTTGAAAACAAACTTGATTTTTATGATGAAAAAAGAAATGATCCTACTTTGGATGCTACGTCTAATCTATCACCATATTTAACTTTTGGGCATATTTCAGCGCAAAAAGTTGCATTGGAAGTTATAAAAAGTAAAGCTAAAAAGCATAATAAAGAAGCGTTTTTGGAAGAATTAATCGTTAGAAAAGAGTTGTCTGATAATTTTTGCCATTATAATGAAAATTATGATAACGTTAAATCTTTTGATTCTTGGGCTATTTCAAGCTTGAAAGAACATGAAAATGATTTCAGGCAATATATCTATACTTTAGAAGAATTTGAAAATGCTACAACTCATGATTATCTTTGGAATGCAGCCCAAATTGAAATGGTTAAAAAAGGTAAAATGCACGGATATATGAGGATGTATTGGGCAAAAAAAATTCTGGAATGGACTAAAAATGCACAAACAGCAATGAAGTATGCTAATTATTTGAATGATAAATATGAACTTGATGGCTTATGTCCTAATGGTTATGTCGGTATAGCCTGGTCAATCGGTGGTGTTCACGACAGAGCGTGGAATGAACGGGAAATTTTTGGTAAAATTCGTTATATGAGCTACAATGGCTGCAAAAGTAAGTTTGATGTTGATAAATATGTAAAACAAGTTGCGCTGATTAAGTGAGTATTTGAAAAAAGTTATTTTAATCGGAGTTCCGGATTGGTTAAAAAATCTTTGTATACAAGTTTTAAACCTTCTTCCAAGGTCGTTTTTGTTTGCCACCCCTGTTCTTTTAATCCGGATACATCAAGAAGTTTTTGCATTGTACCGTCAGGTTTTGTTTTATCCAGTTTGATTTCACCTTCAAACCCGACTGTTTTTGCTATTAATTGAGCCAGTTCCCAAATTGTACAATCAACTCCTGTTCCAATATTGATAAATTCACCGATTTGATCAGCATTTTTATTTTCCATTAAATAAACACAAGCATCAGCTAAATCATCACTATACATAAATTCACGTTTTGGAGTTCCTGTACCCCAAATTATAACTTCGTTTAGACCTTGTTTTTTTGCTTCATTAAATCTTTTTAAAAGCATTGGAAGGACATGCGCATTTTGAGGGTGATAATTATCGTTTTTTCCATACATATTGCAAGGCATTACGGAAATATAATTAGTGCCATATTGTTTGTTATAAGCATTACAAAGTTTTATCCCCGCAATTTTAGCTATGGCATATGGTTCATTTGTCGGTTCTAATTTTGAAGACAACAAATATTCTTCTTTCATTGGTTGTGGCGTAATCTTTGGATAGATACAGCTTGAGCCTAGAAATAAAAATTTTTCAACATCATTTTTATATGAAGCTTCAATAACATTATTTTGAATTTTTAAATTATCGAGGAGAAAATCAACCGGATAAGTATTATTGGCATATATTCCACCTACTTTTGCTGCTGCTAAAAATACCCATTGAGGTTTTTCTTGTTCAAAAAACTCAAAAACAGTTTTTGTATCAGTTAAATCAAGTTCTTTACTTGTACGGACAATTATATTTTTATAGCCTGATTCCTGCAATTTGCGTACAATTGCACTTCCAACCAGACCTCTGTGTCCTGCAACATATATTTTTTTATTCATTTTAGTACGTCCATCGATTTATATCTGTTAATTAAATTATACTATAAAATTAACAGAGCTGAAGATAAATGATTTGAATTATTGCATAGAGGTTATGGAAAAATTCTGATTTTTTGGAAAAATCGAATTTTTTAAATCCGACTTTGGAAAGATTTTTGATTTAAAAGATTTTGAAAATTCAAATTAAGTTTCTCAGAAAAATATAAAATATCATAGAATTATTACGATAATTCTGCTGTAATCGTTTTATTGCAACAGTTTTATAGGATTTACATGTTTTAAATAATTTGTTATATTTAATGGCAGTTAAATTTAACTTGAAATAATAATTATCGGCCGATTTTGTTAGTTAATTATCAAATGAAAGGACAAAATTATATGACTCTACTAATTCCAAACACTTTTGTGTCAGGCACTCGAGCCCGGGCAGAAGATGTTAATGAAAATTTCGTTGCCTGTAAAAATGCCATTGATGCCAATACTGCAAGTATTGCCCAAAATACAAGCGATATTACTGATCTTGATGCAAGTAAGCAAGAAAACCTTGATGTATCAAGCAAAGGTAATTATAATCAAGCTGGTAATTTTGGATAAGGGTAATCGTGATTTTTG
>JAQUYY010000037.1 GCA_028691575.1 Candidatus Gastranaerophilales bacterium | reverse complement strand
TGATTTAGGCATGGCTGTCGCCAATTCTATTATGGGAGCAAAAGGTATTGTAGATGCAGGTTGTGATGCCTATATTAATACTGCAATAAACGGAATGGGCGAACGTGCAGGCAATGCTGATTTAGTATCCTGTTTACTATCCATACTTAAGTCGAGCGGAATGAAAGGCAAATACCAGCTTGATCCGCGTATAGATTTAAGCAAAGCATGGAAACTTGCAAAATACACTTCCTACGCTTTTGGTGTGCCGCTTCCTATAAACCAGCCTGCGGTCGGCAGTAATGCTTTCGCCCATGAATCAGGTATTCATGCTGACGGAGCTCTTAAAGACAGAAGGAATTACGAACTTTATGATTATGAAGAATTGGGCAGAGGCGAACCGGAAATTGTTGAAACGGGAAGGATGATAACCGTCGGTGAATATGCCGGTGTTAAGGGTTTCAGGAACGTTTATGAAAAGCTTGAACTTGAATTTCATGACGAAGACGAAGCAAGAAATATTCTTGAACTGGCAAGATATGCCAATGTTCATACTCAAAAACCGCTTATGGATAATGAATTAAAATTTATTTATCATTATCCGGATATTGCATCAAAAATAATGACCGTAACGCCATATTATATGCCTACCGGAGAATTAAAAAAACGTGTAGAAAAAAACTCGGGAAAAGAAATCGCAATATAAGTATTTTAAGGAAAACTTTATGGGAAAAACAATAATAGAAAAAATTATAGGTGAATATTCAAATAAAGATGTAATTGCAGGTGATTTTGTTGTTGCAAAGGTAGATGTGACAGCTGTTCAAGATGGTACGGGACCTTTAACAATTGAAGAAATTAAAAAAATCGGACTTGAACAGGCAAAAAACCCTTTAAGAACAATTTTATTTATTGATCATGCTGCACCTAGTCCTAGAAAAGAATTATCTAATTCTCATAAAATAATGAGAGAATTTGCAAAAAAAACAGGATCAATTTTATCTGAAGTCGGTGAAGGTGTTTGTCATCAAAGATTAGCAGAAGATTATGTCAATCCCGGAGAAATACTGATAGGTGCAGATTCTCACACTTGCACTTCCGGTGCATTAGGTGCTTTTGCAACAGGAATGGGCTCAACTGATGTAGGAATAGCAATAGCACTTGGAAAAGTCTGGTTAAAAATTCCTGAAACTATTAAAATTATAGTAAATAATGAATTTCAACCCGGCGTATATGCAAAAGACTTGATTTTACACTTGATTGGTCTAATAGGAGCAGATGGGGCAACATATAAGGCACTTGAGTTTACAGGTAAAACAATTAAAAATATGTCAATGTCCAACAGGTTTACACTATCCAATATGGCTGTTGAAGCGGGTGCAAAAGCAGGATTAATAGAATCTGACGAAATCACCGAAAAATATCTTATTTCAAGAGGCAGAGGAGAAAAATTCAAAAAAATAAAAGCTGATAATGATGCAATATACGAAAAAGTAATTGAAATAGATGCATCAAAGCTTAAACCGACAATTTCTTGTCCTCATACCGTTGATAATACTACTACTGTTGATAAACTTAAAGATGTAAAAGTTGACCAGGTATTTATTGGCACATGCACAAACGGACGAATTGAAGATTTAAGAGTAGCAGCAAGCATTTTAAAAGGTAAAAAAGTTAATCCGGGGACAAGACTGCTTGTTGTACCAGCTTCGAAAAATGTGTTTTCACAAGCACTAAAAGAAGAATTAATTGACATTTTTGTTGAAGCCGGCGCAGTAATAATGACTCCTGGCTGTGGTCCTTGTGTCGGAGTTCATTGCGGAATTCTGGGTGATGATGAAGTTTGTTTAGCTACACAAAATAGAAATTTTCAAGGACGGATGGGAAATCCAAAAGGTTATATATATCTGTCTTCACCTGCCACAGCTGCTTATAGCGCAATAACAGGATATATCTCTGATCCGCGACAAGTTATAAAGTCAGTTGCTGTATAATTATTTTTAAAATGAGGTAATAAATATGATAAAAAAAGGTAAAGCCTGGAAATTTGGTAATGACATAAGTACAGACCATATTGCACCCGGAAGATTGTTTCATTTAAGGTCAAATCTTCCTGAATTTGCAAAACACGTTCTTGAAGATGCAGATTCACAATTTGCAAAAAATATGTCGCTTGGAGACTTCATTGTTGCCGGGAGTAATTTTGGACTTGGCTCTTCAAGGGAACATGCTCCTCAAATTATTAAAATTGCCGGGATAAATGCGGTTATGGCAAAATCTTTTGCAAGAATATTCTTCAGAAATGCAATAAATATAGGATTACCTCTTGTGGAATGCAATACAGACCTGATTAATCAGGGAGATGAACTTGAACTTAATCTTGAAAACGGTGTAGTAAAAAATCTGACTCAGAATTCAGATATTAAAATTACTCCGCTTCCCGACGTTATGATAAAAATTTTAAATGATGGCGGACTTGCAAAACATATTGAAAAATATGGTGATTTTAAGCTTATTTAGTAAAGAGGTATTTTATGTATAATATAACTTTAATTCCCGGTGATGGAATTGGTCCGGAGATTTGTGAAGCTGCATGTGTAGCTATTGAGGCAACAGGCGTAAAAATAAACTGGGAAATAGCAAATGCAGGAGCTGATTTTATTGAAACTGACGGAACTCCATTACCGCAAAAAGTTATAAATTCAATTAAGAAAAATAAAATTGCACTGAAAGGTCCTGTCACAACCCCAATAGGAACAGGTTTTAGAAGCGTAAATGTCGCACTTAGAAAAAATTTAAATTTATATGCAAATCTCAGACCTGCAAAAACGATTCCCGGAATTAAATCCAGATATGATAATATTGATTTAATTATAGTAAGAGAAAATACAGAAGATTTATACGCAGGAATTGAACGTCAAATTGACGAAAATACAGCCGAATCTATCAAGATTATCACTAGAGAAGCCTCTGAAAGAATAGTAAAATATGCATTTGATTACGCAGTCAATGAAAACAGAAAAAAAGTAACTGCCGTCACAAAGGCTAATATCTGCAAATTAACAGACGGCTTGTTTTTGGATGCAGCAAAAAATATTGCAAAAAAATATCCGCAGATAGAATATGAAGAAATTTTAATTGACAATATGTGCATGCAATTGGTTCAACAACCTGAAAATTACGATGTGCTTGTGCTTCCAAATTTATACGGGGATATAATATCTGATCTTGCTGCCGGTTTAATAGGCGGGTTAGGAGTTGCACCCGGTGCTAACATAGGTGAAGATGCTGCAATTTTTGAAGCCGTACATGGCAGCTCACCAACCCTTAAAGGTTTGAATAAAGCTAATCCTACCGCTTTGATATTATCAGCTGTATTAATGTTAAAACATATTGGAGAAAATCAAACTGCCCAAATGTTACAGCAAGCTGTTGAGAACGTAATTCGAGAAGGAAAAGCAAAAACTTTTGATCTTGGAGGCAAATCTTCCACTATGGAAATGGCAGAAGCAATAGCCGAAGAAATTAAGCAATTAAAAACCTGTTTTTTAAGCTAAATTTTTCTAATAATTATTTTTTTATTCTTCAAATGTTTTTCGGTTTTTATTATATCGAATCAAAATTTATTCCACAAAAAAGGGGGTTTAATTTGATTTTTGTTTGTTATATAGTCAATATTAACTCGGTTAATACAAATGTATAGTTATGAGATTAGATAAATTTTTAAAAGTATCAAGGTTAATTAAACGAAGAACCGTTGCTCATGATGTTTCTGATCAGGGCAGAATTTTTGTAAATGATAATCCTGCCAAACCTTCTAAACAACTAAAAGAAGGGGATATAATAACTATTGAATATTACAACAAAACAACCATGGCTGAAGTTGTAAAAATACCGACGGGAAATGTATCAATACAAGAATCGAAAGATTTGTATAAAATAGTAGAAGAGATAGAACATAAAAATTAGAAAATTGGAGGAAAATCAAAATGCCTACATTTATTGAAGATGTAAAAGCAAGACAAATTTTAGACTCAAGAGGCAACCCGACTGTAGAAGTTGATGTAGCTCTTTCTTGTGGAGTTGTTGGACGTGCGGCTGTCCCATCAGGTGCATCTACAGGAATTTTTGAAGCTCTTGAATTAAGAGATGAAGATAAATCTATGTACTGCGGGAAAAGCGTACTTCAAGCTGTTGATAATGTTAATAATATTATCGCTAAAGAACTAATAGATCATGATGCAAGCAATCAATACGAAATTGACCGAGTTATGCTTGAATTGGACGGTACAGACAACAAAGGAAAACTTGGCGCTAACGCAATTTTGGGCGTAAGTTTAGCTTGTGCTAAAGCATCATCATTAGCTTATGAAATGTCTTTATATAGATACCTTGGTGGTATTAATGCAGTAACGTTACCGGTTCCTATGATGAATATTATCAATGGTGGCTCTCATGCTGATAATAACGTTGACGTACAAGAATTTATGATTGCTCCTGTCGGCGCTTCTTGTTTCCAGGAAGCCTTAAGAATGGGTGCTGAAACATTCCATGCACTTAAAAAAGTATTGAATGAAAAAGGTTTAGCTACTTCTGTTGGTGACGAAGGTGGTTTTGCTCCAAACTTAGGTTCTAACGAAGAAGCAATTCAAGTTATTCTTACAGCTATCAAAAATGCAGGCTATACAACAGATCAAATTAAACTTTGCTTAGATGTTGCAAGCTCTGAATTTTATGAAAACGGTGTATATACGTTAGCTGGCGAAGGCAAAAAATTATCCAGAGAACAAATGGTTGATTTCTTAGCTGATTGGGTAGAAAAATATCCGATTATCTCAATCGAAGACGGTATGGACGAAGAAGATTGGGAAGGCTGGAAACTTCTAACCGAAAAATTGGGCAGCAAATGCCAATTAGTTGGCGACGATTTATTCGTAACTAACACAAAAAGATTAGAAAGAGGCATAAAAGAAGGTATCGCTAACAGCATTCTTATTAAAGTTAACCAAATCGGTACTCTTTCTGAAACATTAGCTGCTATGAGTATGGCTGCAAAAGCAGGTTATACTTCAATTACAAGCCACCGATCAGGCGAAACTGAAGATACATTTATCGCAGATTTAGCTGTTGCTACAAATTGCAGTCAAATCAAAACAGGTTCTGCTTCCAGATCTGATAGAATTGCAAAATACAACCAATTAATCAGAATTGAGCAAGAATTAGGTGCAGCTGCTAAATACGCAGGATTAAGCGCATTTAGCGGTCAATAATTAATTTTTTATAGAACACAAAGAAACTGCCCGTTACTTTTCGGGCGGTTTTTTTGTTGCAGCGATTTTAAGCGAGTAATTATTCAGCGAGCTGCAAATATTTTTCTATAAACACTTCAAGTGTCACAAAAAATTTTAACTGCTGCTTACTCCTTCTACCATAATTTGCTCCTTATATTGATTGAAATATGAATTATCATTTGTATTCTAATTGTATTTTTCTTTGTATTAAGAGTCAATGATTCTTCAGAACTATTAATTTTTATTTTTCTTGCAAAAAGGTATAAGGGTAAGCTAAAATAAAAATATAATGAACTTTATCAGAGGTTTTTCGTTATTAAATTTATGAACTTGATTAAAATAATATTGATTTTTTTATTTATAGTTTTTAGCTTTTCTTCAAAAGCTACTCTGGCAGACGAAAAAATGGTCAATTTGCTAAGAGCAAGAATTGAGCAAGGTGAAAAACTTACGCTTGAAGAATGTATTGAACTTGCAATTGAAAATAATCCTAATATACAGGCTGCAAGAAGTACGGCAAAAACTTATGACGGTAAAATTGGTCAAGCAAAGTCTGATTATATGCCTCAAGTAAATCTTTCTTCAGGGTATGATAGGTCTAAACAGCAAGTTAATACTCTTGATTCTTATCAGAACAGCGTTTCTTTAAATCAGCTTATTTATGATTTTGGGAAAACTTCGACTTTCGTAAAAATTCAAAAATTAGGGCAAGAAGCATCTAATACAAACATAGATGACGTGGTTAATAACATTGTGTATGAAGTTAAAAGCTCATATTACAAAGTTTTATATACGTTAAAGACAAAAGAAGTTTATGCACAATCAGTTGAACAATACGAAGAACAGCTAAAACAGGCAAATGCATTTTATGAAGAAGGTTTAAAACCTAAAATAGATGTTATTACGGCAGAAGTTAATTTAAGTAACGCAAAATTTAATTATATTAAGTCAGAAAATGAAGTCAGTAATGCATATGCCGACTTAAATTATACTATCGGTCTTCAAGAAACTCTCAGTTACCAGCTTGCCGATAATCTTGATTTTGGTAATTATGACATGGCTTTAAACGATGCATTAAAAGTGGCTTATGAGGGCAGACCTGACTTAAAGGGAGAGATTACAAAAGAAACTATTGCTTTAGAATCAGTAAAACTAGCAAAAAAAGATTATTATCCAAGGTTAAATGCTTCTTCCGGTTACGGATTGGGAGGAAGAGATTTTCCTCTTGACAGCAGCTGGTCAGTCGGTGCTTCAATAACTTTGCCTGTTTTTAACGGGCTTTTGACTCATAATAAAGTAAAAGAAGCAAAAGCTAACCTGGAAGTTGCACAATCTAATCTTGAAATCCTTAAATTAAACATATTTAAGGATGTTCAAAAAGCTCACATTGCTTTTACAGAAGCTAGAAAAAGAATTCCTGTCGCTGAAAAAACAGTTGAGCAGGCGAAAGAAGGTTATGAAATGGCATCTGGTCGTTATGAGGTGGGAATCGGCAATTCTATTGAAGTAAAAGATGCTGAAGTGACTTACAGCAATGCTAAATTAACTTATTATGAAACCCTGTATGATTATAATGTAGCAAAAAGTAACCTTGAAAAAGTTATTGGGAGAAAATAATGAAAAATTTTATGAAAAAAGGAATTCTTATATTGATAGTGATTATCATTATCGGTATTTTGGCATTCAATTTTTTTGGAAATAAAAAAACGAGTCCAAAATTTCAGCTAACCGAAGTAATAAAAGGAGAAATTACTGAAACGATAACGGCTTCGGGAACTATTAACCCTGTAACCACTACAAATGTTGGCACACAAGTTTCAGGCACTGTAAAAGAAATTTATGCTGATTTCAATTCCCCCGTTAAAAAAGGTCAACTTCTTGCACAAATTGATCCGGCACTTTTTGAAGCAAAATTAGGACAACAAAAAGCAAATCTTATTTCTGCTAAAGCAAATTTGTCTAAGCTCGAAGCAACACTTGTTAATGACGAGAGGACATTAAACCGCTATAAAAGATTGTATGAAAAAGGTTTTATAGCTAAAAGCGAAGTTGATATGGCGCAAACAAATTTTAGTACCGACCTTGCACAGATAGACGCTGCAAAAGCACAGATTTTGCAAGCAGAAGCATCTTTAAGCAGTGCTAAAACTGACCTTGCCTACACAAAAATAATTTCTCCCGTTGACGGAATTGTTGTTTCAAGAAATGTTGATTTGGGTCAAACTGTTGCTGCGAGTTTCCAAACGCCGACGTTATTTCTTGTAGCTCAAGATTTGACTAAAATGCAAATCAATACAAGCGTTGCCGAGGCTGATATTAGCAAGGTTCAAGAAGGTCAGGACGTTGAATTTACGGTTGACGGTTATCCGGAGGAAATTTTTAACGGAAGTGTAATTCAGGTAAGAAATTCTCCTACAACTGTGCAAAATGTAGTTACTTACGATGTTGTAGTAGGGCTTGATAATAAAGAAATGAAATTAAAACCCGGAATGACGGCAAACGTTACTATAATAACGGTGAAAAAAGAAGATGCTCTCCTATTATCAAATGATAGTTTTAGATTTACGATGCAACATGGTAAAGATGCTCCTAAATACAAGCAAAAAGGCGTATGGGTATTAAAGCAAGATAAAAATCCGCTAAGAATAGAGGTTAAAACAGGTATAAGCGATGAGAATTATACAGAAATCATTTCAGGAGATATTAATCCCGGTGATAAAGTCGTAACCGGATATGCCACTAATACAAAAAATAAAAATAATGATAGGCAACGTCCAATGAGAATAAGGATGTTTTAATATGTCACTTATTGAAGTAAAAAACATTAAAAAAAGCTATAATCTTGGAGAATTTGAGTTGGAAGTGCTTAAAGGCATCAGTCTTACAATAAATTCGGGTGAATTTATTTCGATAATGGGACCTTCTGGTTCAGGCAAATCGACTTTTATGAATCTTCTCGGCTGTCTTGACAAACCCACTAGTGGAAAATATTATCTTGATGGAATTGATATTACGACACAAGATGATGATAATTTAGCAGAAATAAGAAATTCTAAACTCGGTTTTGTTTTTCAAGGATTTAACCTTCTATCAAGAACTTCTGCATTGGAAAATGTAGAACTTCCAATGATATATAATAAAATACCGTCAAAAGATAGGCATAACATTGCAATGCAGGCATTAGAAGCTGTCGGGCTTGAGGATAGAGCTTGTCATACTCCAAATCAGCTTTCAGGAGGACAACAGCAACGAGTTGCAATAGCAAGAGCTCTGGTTAATAATGCACCGATAATTTTTGCCGATGAGCCTACCGGAAATCTTGATACTAAAACAAGTTATGAAATAATGAATCTTTTTTCAAAATTAAATAGCAAATTTAAAAGAACAATAATTCTTGTTACTCATGAAAATGATATCGCTAATTTCAGCAAGAGAATAATTAAATTCAAAGACGGAAACATAATCAGTGATGAGGTAAATATTGCTTGATTGATATATTTACAATAATAAAAATAGCTCTAAAAGCTCTTTGGGTAAACAAAATGAGATCAGCACTTACCAGTCTTGGTGTAATTATAGGTGTTTCAGCTGTTATAATTATGATTGCAGTCGGAACAGGAGCAAGCCAACGGATTAATGAGCAAATTTCAAGCATGGGAAGCAATTTGATAATGGTTACCCCTGGTGCAACAACATCAGGAGGAGTCAGATCTCATGGCGCATCACCAACTTTAACCGGTGGAGACGCTGAGGCGGTCAAAGAAAAATGCCGTTCTATAAAAAATGCAGCGCCTATTTTAAATGGAGTTGCTCAAATTGTTTATGGTAATCAAAATTGGTCAACAAGTGTGACAGGAACAACGCTTGATATGCTCGATATAAGGGATTGGGCGATAAATTACGGAAATATGTTTTCGGAAAATGACATAAAAGGGGTAACTAAGGTATGTGTTTTAGGGCAAACAGTTGCTGAAAATTTATTTGGAGATGTCGATCCCATAAATAAATCTATAAGAATAAAGGGCATTCCTTTTAAAGTTCTTGGCGTTCTTACAGAAAAAGGTCAATCAGCCAGAGGTGACGATCAGGATGATGTAGTGATAATTCCTTATACAACGGCACAAAAAAAGGTTTTCGGTACACCTTTTCCTGATATGATTGAAATAATAATGGTTCAGACTAAAGATGTAAAAACTTTAGAATTAGCACAAATCGAAATAACTTCGTTATTAAGACAACGTCATCGCATCGGCTTAAAACAAGACGATGATTTTTCTGTAAGGAATTTGACCCAAATGATGCAAGCAGCTCAGCAATCATCGGCAACCATGACTTTTTTGTTGGGCGCAATAGCCTCGGTTTCACTGCTTGTCGGGGGAATTGGCATTATGAACATTATGCTTGTATCAGTAACGGAAAGAACTAGAGAAATCGGAATTAGAATGGCAATTGGTGCTAAAAAAAACGATATAAGATTTCAATTTTTGGTAGAAGCGCTTATTATATCCTTAATGGGAGGAATAATAGGAGTTGTTATCGGATTGGTAGGCTCTTATTTGGTAAATATATTGTCAAGCCTTCCTACAAAAGTTTCTCTGGCATCAATAATTTTATCTTTTGGATTTTCAGGCTTAATCGGAATTTTCTTTGGTTTTTATCCTGCCTATAAAGCTTCTTTGTTAAATCCGATTGAAGCATTAAGATACGAATAATTTTTAAGTTTTAAAAAATATTTTCTCTATTAAAATATAGTTAATAATAATTAATTTTAGACTTGTAATTTATAAAAAATACTGTACAATATAAATATAGGAGTATTTTAATATGGAAATATCATCATCTTCAATAAGTACGGCTTATCAGAATGCAGCATTGGTGTCCAGTTTGTTTTCTGGCAATACTGATACCAGTAATGATATAACCACAACTCTTATGGAAGCAAAATTGGCTGCCTCTACATATACAACACAATCAACCAATAGTACCGAGTCAACCGATAGTAAAGAAAGCAGTACAACAAGTACAGATGAAACTACCGATGCAAGTGTTAAATCGCTTGATGATATTTTAGAACTTTCAAAAGAAGCTCTCGAAGCTTATCAAAATGAAATAGACAGCGTTAGTTTTAAAGATCCGTCAATAGCAACCTCTAACCTTTTATATAGTAAATTAACAGGAAGCAGCTCTATTTCTTCCTCCAGTTCGATTATGGATTCGAGCGAGCTTTTAAGCGTTTATTATAATTAAGTTTTTATAAAATAGCAGAAATTTAGCAAATAATAATGCAGGTAAAATTGCAATATTAATTTTTGCACCTAAATTTATCGAAGAATTTTTGATTATTGAAATTAATTAAATAAAAATCTCCCGTCAATTGACTGGAGATTAAATTTAAAAAAATTTTGGTATTTTATGCAAGAATTGACTGAATATCGGCAAATTCCACAGTAGCATTTGAAAAATAAATATATTCAATACATCCGTCACCTGGAGAACTTTGATCATCATCGGAACTTGAGTTATCAAAATAGTTCATTATATTGATTATGTTTTGAGAGTTAAAAGTAATTCTTAAGCCGTCAATATAGCTATCCGAATTACTGTTAAATGCAGAAAAATCAGCCTGATTTAACTTAAAATCGCTCAAATCTAAATAATCTGTTCCCGACGAATCATTAATAGTATCAATTCCGAAATTTAGTTCATTATAACTTTCATAAGTGTCATTGCCACTACCGCCATAGAGCATGTCATTTCCGGTTTCCCCTTTAATAATATCATTGCCGTTATCACCGTAAATTATATCATTGCCGGAGCCACCATAAATTATGTCATTGCCGCTTTTGGCGTATAAAACGTCATTTCCCTCAATACCGTAAATCAAATCATTTCCACCGGTTCCGGTTATAGTGTCATTTCCGGTTTTACCGATAAATACGTCATAATCCAGAACTTTGCTCTCCGCTTGCGTTGCAGTCATTTCCGTACCATCTGCAAACTGTATTTTTTCTATTTTGTATCTGGATTCTGCAAACCAATCCCAAACATCAATTTTATCGCTGGAACCTTTAAAACAGATATGCATGTTGTTTTCATATCTAAAAAACATTACATCATTTATTGATAACCCTTCTCCAAAAACAATAGCATCAGTACCATTGGAATCTTTTATTACATCCATGCCCTGATTTTTATCATACAAATATGTATCATTACCCCAACCGTCTTTTATATAATCGTTTCCTTTCCCTGCATAATAGGTGTTATTTCCCTCATATCCTTCCATATAGTCCATGGCATCGGTTCCATAAATTATATCTTCTGAAGAATCTGTAGGGTCAACAATAGAACCATTCAGAATCTCTGAAATATTATTTTCTGTATAATAACTTCCATCAGAAAATTGGAATTTCTCAATA
>JAQUYY010000307.1 GCA_028691575.1 Candidatus Gastranaerophilales bacterium | reverse complement strand
CTTTCCCAAAATTCTGATTCAGATACTGAATGCCCTAATTGTAAAAGAATCATAGTTTGGCGAAAACAATTTCAAATTCAGAATAATTACATAAAAGACGGTAAATGTAAGTTTTGCTCAGCAGAAGTTTCGGGAGTATTTTAAGCTAAATTTTTTATTTATGGGTATAACCACTAAAACCGGAGACAATGGGTTGACTTCGCTTTATGGCGGACTGCGAGTTAAGAAGGATTCGCCGTTGGTCGAACTTTGCGGAACCTTGGACGAAGTTGTTTCTTTTTTAGGCTTATCTAAAGAGTTATCTTCCGGCAAAAAAATACGAAATTTATTAAGCCAGATTCAGAAACAGTTACTTATTGTTTGCGGTGAGATATCCCTAACCATTTCTGTTGGGAGAACGGTTAAAAGTTCAGGACAAATAAAAAAAAGTATAAATTCTGAAGATTGTGATGAGTTAGAAAAGTTTATCTTGTTGTTGGAAAAAAATAAAAGTAAAAAAATAAAAAACTTTAACTTACCTCCGTCAGGCTTGAAACATGTTTACTTTGATGTCTGTCGTGTTTTAGTCCGTCGCGCTGAAAGGCGGTTTGTGACGGCAGGAAAAATAAAAAACGCCAAAAACACTGTCATTCTCCGATATTTCAACCGTTTATCGGATCTATTGTATCTTTTATCACGAGGATATCGTTTGTAAAATATTTAAATTATGAGAAAAAGTTTTCTATTCAGTAAGCGTTATACTTTTCTGTTTATTATTCTTGCCGCCGCGGTATTTTTACATTTTAGGAACTTAAAAGACGTTCTTTATATTATGCCTGATGAATCAAGAGCTTTTACGATGTTGACTACCGGTCCTTTGATTTATCTTATTTGCCGGCCGGTTTATCAATTTTTTGTAACCCAACAGTCGGTTTTTTATTTTGTTTCTGTTTTGGCTTGTATAAATATAGTTCTTTTTTATTTTATCTCACGTTATTTTCTCAAAAAAAACGATTCTTTTTGGGCTTTAGCTTTTTATGTTTTTTTTCCGTTCAGGATAAATTATTCCCGCCTTCTTTACCCTAGTGTTTTTGTTGATTTTTTCTTTTTGATTGGTGTGTTGATTCTTATTTATGCTATTAGAAAAAAGAAACCGCTTCTTTTTTTCCCGCTCGGAGTTCTTACCTCTTTGCTTTTTGCGATACATCCTTATGTTTATCATATCCTTTTTGGTTTAGTTTTTTCCTTGGTTTATCTGTTTTTTTCTAAGAAAAAACCGGTAAGTAACAGAAAAATAATTCTTTTTAGTTTTTTTTATTTTTTGGGGATTTTTCTAGCTCTTTTTAGTTTAAATGAAGTTTTTTCTTTGTTTCGTTCCGATTATAATTATTTAAGGAAATTAGTGGTAGCTAAAAACGCCGGGGTTGAAGTCTTTTGCCAAACAGAAATAAAATCTTTTTTTTCTAATTTCTTTCGAGCAATTATTAAGTCGCCTTTTAGTATTTTTCGGGCGGTCTTCGTTTTTTTGATGATATTTTTTTCTTTGAACCGGAAAGTCTTAGCTCGCAGTCCCCGTTTGAAATACGCGGTAGTGTCTCTCGTTTCGTCCTTGGGTTTATTTTTCGTGATGGTAGTTTTAAAGCAGCATGTTATCCGGTATCGGCACTTTGTTTGGTTGTGTCCGGGAATTTGTCTTTTAATGGCTAATTCGTTGTCTTTTTTTCTGGAACAAAAAGCGAAAATTATTAAAAATATTTTTTTAATCTTTTCAATTTGTTTCATCGCTTTATCTTTTCATGAAAGTTATTTGCTGACTAAGGAAACTTTTAGACTTACAATGGTTGAATCTTGGCTAAACAAAAAAAATATTAAGTATTCATCCGTTTTAAGCGGGTTCCAATTGTTTGATTCTAAAAACAAGAAAGTGAGTTTTTTTCTACCGGTCTATTATGATCAAGACCGGGCCTATATTCATTGGGCAACAGTTTATAAAGCTTATCGGGCTGGCCTATCGAAATATTTAATCCCTTCCGGCCGGGGCGTATACGAAAAGATCTATAAAGATGATCCTTTTTTGCAAAATGTCAATCCGGTAATTGAATGGATTCATCCTTTTTCTCAATTTGAAAAAAGGATTTTTCCTGAAGGATGTGTTGATGATTTGACGAAAGAGTATTACTATATAAAGGTATATAACCTTGATGAGGTGTTTTCGCCGGGTAATTTTAATAGGGCTTTAAGTTATCAGATGCTTTTAAGGGCGATGAAGGAGCATTTGACTATGAGGGATAAATAGGACCTTTGCTATGAATATTAAAGCAATGCAGTATCTTGATAAACATTTCGGCCCGCCGGTATGCCGATCTCTACTCTTTTTAAAGGCAATTTTTTCTCTTTTTGAAAAAAGGACTATGCCTGATTTGGATAAACAGTGCCGGAACATTGTAGTAATTAAATTTTTTGGTATGGGTAGTATTTTATTGGTTTCACCGGTCTTAGGCGAACTTAAAGCCAGATACAAAAAATCTAAAATTACTATGGTTACACTTTCATCAAACCGAAAGCTTTGTGAAATTCTACCATCGATAGATGAAGTTGTTGTTTTAG
>JAQUYY010000306.1 GCA_028691575.1 Candidatus Gastranaerophilales bacterium | reverse complement strand
ACAGTTTGGGGTTTGAACCTGCAGATGAGATTGAAAACGTGAATTCTAAGAATAGAAAGCTTTTTGAAACTTTAAATAATATAACTTTTTACTCTAATAGTCCAATATATAAGAATTTCCTTGATAATGCAGGAGGAATCGGTGTTATAAACTTAATTCCCGGAGAAGATACTGTTGCAAGATATACCATTCCTTTGTACAGGATTGTATCAGAGGATAAAATCCTCTATCTGCCGTCGCTTTCGCTGGCGGTAGCATTGTTTGGAGACACTTCACAAAAAATTGAATTTAAAAATAATTCCTGGATAATAGGAAATCGCCAAATTCCAATCAATGATGGTAAATTGCTTGTTAACTGGCATGGAAAAAAAGGAACTTATAAGAATATTTCTATTGCCGATGTTATTTTATCGGATGCTCTTGAAAAAAATAAAATACAAAATGCTAATTTGTTTAATGAAATAAAACCCGAATTTTTTAAAGATAAAATTGTCGTAATTGGTCAAACATCATCCGGAACTGATATTCATCCTACTGCAATGGAGATGGTGTATCCCGGGCCTGAAATTATTGCTACTTTGATTGACAATTACTTGAATGATGCTGATTTAACAAATCCTAAAAGACGAAAATTTATTACCGAAGCTCCTTTTTGGTCTAATGTTTTGACAGTAATGTTATTTTGTACGGCTATCGGGTATTTTATTATGCGAACAAAGTCGATTTTTTCAGGAATTATTTTATTTTTATTAATGTTGGTATTTTTTATTTTGCTTTCAGTAGTGATTTTTGCTCATCCGTCAATCAGGATAAGTATAAACATGGTTTACCCGGTTGTATTTGCTGTTTTAACGGCAATCGGGTTGTATGTTTATAAATTTTATACAGAATCTCAGAGCAAAAAGGTAATAGAAGGACTTTTCGGAAAATTTGTTTCTCCACAAGTATTAAATAAATTATTAGAAAATCCCGATAGTTTCTCTGTTAAAAACCAGAGAAAAAACATGAGTGTACTATTCTCTGATATTAGAGGTTTTACAACTCTTTCTGAGGCTATTAATCCAGACGAGCTTGTTTCTCAGCTGAACGAATATTTATCGGCAATGGTTGACATTGTTTTAAAATATGGCGGAACTTTTGATAAATTTATCGGAGATGCTGTTATGGCATTTTACGGAGATCCTCTTCCAATGGAAAATCATGCAAAAAATGCGGTTTTAACTGCAATTGAAATGCAGAAAAAATTGGTTGAGCTTAATAAAAAATGGGCAGAAGAAGGTAAGCCGGAATTGAAAATCGGAGTGGGCATTAATACAGGTGAAATGGTTGTAGGCTATATGGGCTCTGAGCAAATTGTTGATTATACTGTCATTGGAGATAATGTAAACCTTGCATCACGTTTAGAAAGCCTTACAAAAGAGTATAAAGCAGGAATTATAATCAGTGAAAGCACTTATAATGAGGTTTATAACGAAATAAATGCTGAATATGTAGATGAAGTAAAAGTTAAAGGCAAAAATATTGCCGTTAAAATTTATAAAGTTAATTAAGGAGAAAATAATAATGTTAACAATCAAAATGTGGGAAAATAATAAAAAAAAGCAGGGCTTTACTTTGGCAGAAACATTGATAGTCATTGCTATAATCGGAATAATAGCATCAATAGTTACACCGATGTTATTTGGCACAACAAGTGATGCCGAATTGAAAGCAGCGTGGAAAAAAGAATATTCAGACCTTGTACAGGCAACAATGATGATTGTAGCAGATAACGGCGGAACTTTAGTAGGAGCATTCCCTGGGGATGCTCTAGGAAGTGAAGATTTAAAAAATGCATTTGCATCAAAATTAAACATAATAAAAGATTGTTCAGGAACGTCAAGTTACGGAGGAGCAGGAACGGGAGCAAGTTCAGAAGGATGTTGGCATAGCGGAACAAATAGCTGGTATTATTTAAACGGCACAGGAATAGGAAGTACATCTGAGCCAGGCTTAATTTTAAATAACGGCAGTTTAATGTATTTTGGTATTAACAAATCAAATTGCAGTTTTGGTACAGGAGATTATACAAGATGCGGATGGCTTTATATAGATGTAAACGGATTTAAGAAACCCAATACCATAGGAAAAGATATATTTACAGCAAATATAACCTCAAATATATTAATACCGGCAGGAGCAAAAGGATTCTATTCTCCGGAAACATCTTGTATAGAAAGTTCGACTGTCACAGCCAATAAGGGTCAGGGTTGTTCAGCAAAATATTTATATGAATAAATTTTTAAATATATTTTGTTAAAAATGTTTTTCTATGATGTTCGCAAATGCCGAATTTTTGAATAGCAGCAAGGTGAAAAGGTGTTGGATAACCTTTGTTTTTATGCCACTCATATTGTGGAAAATTTTCTGCTAATTTCAGCATCAGCTCATCCCTTTCAACTTTTGCTAAAATACTTGCAGCTGCTATGGATGCCGATTTTCCATCTCCTTTTATAACAGCTTCTTGCTCTATTTTATACTTTGGAATACAAAATTTTCCGTCCACTAAAATTTTTGGTGCCAATATCAAATTACTTTCTTTAATTACAAAGC
>JAQUYY010000305.1 GCA_028691575.1 Candidatus Gastranaerophilales bacterium | reverse complement strand
GGACATCTTATACGTTTCTTGCCTCAAGACTTAAAGACGTTTCTGGATAGGAATAAAATAGATAATTATAACCCAAATCTGGTATAGTCCTACCCCGGTTTAAGATATATTATAGGAAGTTGAGGGGGTGGGCCTATACGTGGATAGACAAGACACTAAACTATGGCCCAAAGCAGGCTTAAACCCGGTTTTGACCCCCTCTGGCAGAGCGAATTCCTGGACTTTCGCCTGCTTAAGCTCTCCAAGACTGCCTTTATCCTGCGGCAGATGTATCGCCTCTACCGCGACTTCGAAACAAATGTCTGTAACCTTTCCGATCTGCAAATCCGTAATATTACCGGCTGGGATCGCGACTGCATAAAGTCAGCCCGTGAGCAGCTGATCAAACTCAAGGAAATCACCCCTTGCGGTTATCATACCTTCAAAGTCAGACCGTTTCAGCAACACCAAACCTGCGGGAAAATCCCGCAACCTACCCAAAAACCAGTTGCGGGAAAAACCGGCAACCAGTTGCCGGAAAACCCTGCAACTACCTGCGGGAAAACCCCGCAACTGTTGCGGGAAAACCCCGCAACTCATCCTATATCAGATAGACTTACAGACATACAGACAGGAAAACCCTCTGTTAACAATCCTGTTGAAAACCACGGGGCGACCGGCTCGCGGCATTGCCGGGACTGCGGCATATACGACCCGGAACACCTGGACGTTAAGGGTAACAAAACCGGCTACTGCTCGTTTTTAGGAACGCCGCTCCCCCCTTTCACTGTCTGCGATAACTGCACGGAGTTCACCCCAAAAAGCCAGGAGGTGGTCAGATGACGACGTTGAAAAGCGTTTCCGGAGCCCACGGCGATAAACTCGGCCGCTGTGATGCAAACTGCTACGACGCTAAACATCCGCATTGCGATTGTATCTGCGGCGGGAAGAATCACGGCGTCGGAAAAAAACAGGCTATGGAAAACACGTTTGAGATCAGCCAAGAGCTTATAAAGAACCTGCCGCCGGATTGTCAAAAAAAGATCAGTATTAACCCGGAAGCCAGACAGATGGACTTTAAGTTTTAACAAGGAGGTATTAAAAATGTGGGAACAGTTGATCAAGGCGTTGGGCGTTGATAAAACCCAGATCGAAGCGGCGGCAAAAGCCGCGATCGAGACCAAGGAACACCTGCAATCTATCGATTCCGGCATCTGGGCGCTGGTGCAGGAGCAGAAAAAGACAAATGAGCTTTTGCGAAAGGAGATCAGCCATGGGTGAAGCAAATGAAAATGATGTTGTTATGCTTGCCGATAAGATCAGGGCTGAAGAGCAGAGGCACGCCGATATTCTGGCAAAGGTTAAGAATCACCAGGCCCGGGAGCGGTTGCATAAAAATTATGTAGTGAGACTACGATCTGCATTGCGCAGCGTTCAGGATTTCAACGCGTTTCTGGAAAGTTACGCGGAGATGATATGATTACCTCTCCCCTGTTGTCCTGGCTGCCGCCGTTGACGCAGCCGCAGGATATACTTATTTGCGGTGTGATCCTGCTGTTGATCATCGCGGGTATGGTCGGGATGGTGATTGATTCGTGTAATTAACGTGGCCGCGTGGCCGGATAGGGGCTCTGTGTCGGAAGGAGGTGACGACCATGGCCAGGGCCTATCAATGCGACCGCTGTTTGAAACAAGTGGTCAGCGACCCGGAGTTAGGGATCAAAACCAATAAACCGATGGTGGCGATGAACTACGCTCCGGACGCGACAGACGGTTTCTGGTATGCGCACGATCTCTGTAAAGAGTGCGCCGATCAGTTTGCCGCCTGGTGGGTCAAAAGTAAAGAATAACCAGGTGTAGTCAACGCGTGGGTTGCGGAGATCCACGCGCAAAAGAGAAAGCGCTTTCTCAAGGAGTTTTAGAATATGCCAGAACAGACAATAGAGAAAACTTGCGTTGCCTGCGGCGCGAAGGTTAAGCGCAAACCCAAGCCGGAAGCCAAGACCGCAATGGAGAAACGCCAGATAGATTTCCATTGTCCGGCTTGCGGCGCGCGGAACCTGCGCGACGGGACAGCCATACCCCAGGAAAACCCCAGAAAAGCCCAGGGGCAGCCCAGGAGAAACCCAGGCGTTACCCAGGAAAAGCCCAGGAAAACCCAGGAACAACCCCAGGAACCAGAAAGGAGCACGCCCAGTGAAACCCCAGAAGAAGATGACTCTTTCACGATCATCTAAGGCATCAATCGCCCAGGCAAAAGATAACCTGCCGCCCCCTGCCCCAGAAAAGCCCAGCGAAACCCCAGGAGCACCCCAGGCAGGCAGCCCAGGAGCAGGCCAAGCCATACCCCAGGAACCGATCACCCCAGAGGCCATACAAATCAAGGCCACCGGCCTGGGCGCGCGGGCGGTCTGTCTGGTGTATGACAAGTTTTTTCGCGGGCCCGGCCCGGTGTTGCGGCCGCATGAAAGAGATATATTCCAGGAACCGGCCGACAAGCTGGAAGTGGAGTTGATGAAACTGCTCCCGGATTGGTTCCAGGCGCAGATGGAAAAACATGGGCCGCTTGTTGACGCGGCCATGGGAATCGTGATCGGGTTTAACATGATCAGCCGTATGCGCGCG
>JAQUYY010000304.1 GCA_028691575.1 Candidatus Gastranaerophilales bacterium | reverse complement strand
CTCGTACAGCAAAAATGAGAACCAAACATTCGCTGTGGAACTGAAATCGCCGTGGAATTACCTTCAAAATCAAGGGGCGGGCGGGATTAACCAAAACCCCGCCGTAGGCGGGGCGGGCGAAAAATTGACCCTTAATAGTGGAATGTGGACCCTATCGGATTCGAACCGGTGACCTCCTCATTGCAAATGAGGCGCTCTACCAACTGAGCTAAGGGCCCGCTAAAATTTTGAACATTACTCATCACATTTGATAAGGGCAGATGAGGCGCTCCCTGCCTGCCGGCAGGCAGGTGCCAACTAAGCTAAGGGCCCTTAACAATAGAAACATTATACTAAAAAGGCGGTTTTGTAAATTTAAAACTCCCAACTTTCATTGGGAGCTTTTAAAATCATTCATCATACAAGAAAAAACGTTTCTATCCTCCGGGCAAACCGTATCATAATTAGTTATAAACAGAAGAAGAAAGAGAAAAATGAAAACTCCAAAAAGGATGTCATAAAATTTTGCTTCTTCTTCGGTTTCATCGTATCCAATAAGAGGCATAAATTTTAAAGGTTCTTAGCCGGTTTCCAAGGCCGGGTTAAACCGTTTTAGACCTTAAAGAAACTCGACTTTTGTTCGACTAATATATAATAATAAACCTCTTCTGTCAAAACACAAACAACTAAGAAACTGGAGATTGTTTGCAATAAAGCTAATTCAAAAACTCCCAAATTAATTGGGAGTTTTCTGGGGCGGCGGAGATCGAATGATCTACGGACTATAATCTCTCCACCAACTGTGCTATCTCGCCGTAATGCTTTTCCACTATCTCGGGCTTTCTGAAATTGGCGGCAAATTTAGCCATCTTATCAAGGACGCGGATAATGCCTTCCTTGGTTGGATGATCAAAATCCACGCCAGCCTCTTCGAATTTTGACTTTGTCAAAAGTTTGATATCTATCCTTTTCATTTCTTCGAAGTCCTCTTCTGTTTTGAACTCATGATATTCTCTCATTTCTTCAAGAACCTCTTTGTGGGCCTGGATGAAGCAATCGATAATAGCGTCTCTTACCATAATGGGCGTAACCGGTTTGGAAAGATCAACGCCGTAGATAATGTTATCCATAAATATTTTTTCTAAGATATTATCACTAACAATAATTTTACATCTATCTTTCTATTGCATCAACAAAAAAAACAGCCTGACGGCTGTATTCCTTTAGCGATTGGTGGGCGCGCCCTCCTTCGTCCCTTGATAGGGACTACGGCGTGGTGAAATCGGACCTTCCACCTCTTCTTTAGGAAAATTCCCTGCGGGGAAATTTTCCTTTGGTGCTTGGGTGGGCGCGGAAGGAGTCCTCCTTCGCTCTGCACGATTGCAGAGCTACGGCGGGACAAAGTCGGACTCTCTGCTCTTTCTCCAAAAATTAAAGAGAAAATTCTTCTTTGGTATTTTGGTGGGCGCGGAAGGAGTCGGACCTTCCACCTCTTCTTTATCAGAGAAGCGTTCTACCGCTGAACTACGCGCCCGATACATACAAAACAAAACTTATTATTCGGTCTGAATAACTTTTTTACTATACTATATTTTCAAAAAAAATCAAAATTTGTCAGACAAAAATATCCCATATAACAAAAAGCGGGCTTGATGATCCCGCTCTTTTTGCTATAAATTTTGCAGCTTTTTCGCCACTCTTTCCGCGGCTTTTTTTGTAACGAATCCTCCAATTCTACATGTTTCGTAATTTAGATTCATGCGGAATTCTCCAGTTTTTTCGTTGAGGGTCAAATGAATCGCTTTCAAATAATTCTTCTCTTTTTTAGCCATATATTTTTATATTTAAATGTCCTCTGCCTTAAAAAGTTCGACCTTTAATAAAGCTCTATATTTCTAGCATATTTTATGGAAGATGCCAAGAAAATTTACAGCAAAAAACGAGCCTTCGCCCGCTTGGATTTCTATTGAACCGTAAACGTGATTAGTAGAGTTTATAATTTCTTGGAGTTGCCTCGTTATTATAAACGATCTCTTTTTAAAGATATAGAGATAAACATCTTAGAGTTAAAATCCAAATTTAAGATTTCAACGCTAGTCGATACTTTGAAAAAATAATTGATCCACGAGCAGCTTCCGCTACCCGTGCCTTGTTACGACTTCTTCCCTCTTACTGAGCTTAGCTTAAACCCCACTTATGTGAGACTTTCGGCCATTCCCAGCTCGCTTGAAGTGACGGGCGGTGAGTACAAGACCTAGGAACATATTCACCGTAGCGTGGCTGATCCACGGTTACTAGCGATTCCAGCTTCACGAGGTCGGGTTTCAGACCTCGAT
Organism: Candidatus Gastranaerophilales bacterium; assembly: GCA_028691575.1. Taxonomy (GTDB): domain Bacteria; phylum Cyanobacteriota; class Vampirovibrionia; order Gastranaerophilales; family JAQUYY01; genus JAQUYY01. The sequence goes on along the minus strand of JAQUYY010000304.1, from coordinate 301 downwards.
CGGAACTAGGGAGTCGTTTGATGGGATTAGCTCCAGGTTACCCCTTAGCGACCCTTTGTCGACTCCATTGTATCACGTGTGCAGCCCAAGATATCAAAAGGCCATGCTGATTTGGCGTCATCCTCACCTTCCTCCCCGCCCTTTCCCCCCGAAAATATTATTTTCCGGAAGAAGGGGCGGGGCAGTCTCCTGTGACAAATCGAACACAGGATAAGGGTTGCGCAGGTTACCCCATTTAAGGGAGCAACTCAAGCCACCTGCTGACGACAACCATGCAGCACCTGCCTACCTGTCCTTGTGA
>JAQUYY010000036.1 GCA_028691575.1 Candidatus Gastranaerophilales bacterium | reverse complement strand
GGGGAAATCCACATGGCTAAGGCAGTGTTATCCTAACGCATTGTATTTGGATTTTCTTTCTCCTGGTGTGTTCCGATCCCGGTAAAATGAGGCAGCCGTTAATCCTGGGGGCGGAGTATTACTGCCTTGACGCCTGGTCTGCCACCGACCTGATCGAGGATCCGGCGAAACTCGCGGCCGCGATGGGGAAGCAGTTCACCGCGTAGAGCCTCCGGCAAGCAGACGATAACAAAACGCCTGTCTTACATGCTATTTTTCTAAAAGGAGTGACTAAAAATGAAAGTCGTCATATTAGCAGGCGGCAGAGGGACAAGGATCAGCGAAGAAACAGGCAGTATTCCCAAACCGATGATCGAGATCGGAGGTAAACCGATTATCTGGCATATAATGAAGCTTTATTCACATTACGGCTTCAATGACTTTATAATTTGCCTTGGTTATAAAGGATACGTGATCAAGGAATATTTCGCCAATTATTTCTTGCATTCTTCAGACATCGAGCTGGATCTCTCAAACAATCAGATGAACGTTCTCGGGTCTAAAGCCGAACCGTGGAAGGTTACTTTAATTGATACAGGTTTGAATACTATGACTGGAGGCAGGATTAAGCGCATAAAGGAATATGTTAAAAACGGGACCTTCCTGCTTACGTATGGGGACGGGGTAGGAGACATAAATATCAAAGAATTGATAGCGTTCCATAAAAAAAGTGGGAAGGAAGCTACCATTACCGCGGTGCAGATCGCCGGCAGGTTCGGGGCCCTGAATATAGGCGATTCCGGTAAAGTCCATTCTTTTCTGGAAAAACCCAGGGGCGACGGGGCGTGGATAAACGGCGGGTTTTTCGTGTTGGAACCGGCGGTTTTTGATTATATTGGAGACGACTCATCGATATGGGAAAGAGATCCTCTGGAGAAATTGTCTAAATCCTGCCAATTGAATGCCTATAGACATACCGGGTTCTGGAAATGCATGGACACCCTGCGTGACAAGATAGAACTGGAAGAGCTCTGGGAAAAGGAAAATCCCCCCTGGATGATATATCGTTAAGAAATTTAAAGGAATTTATATGAGAAGATCATTCTGGAGAAATAAGCGAGTTTTGATTACCGGTTTCGAAGGGTTCTTAGGTTCTAATCTTACCCGTGCTATGCTTAAATCCGGCGCCAAGATCGCCGGCTTAGACATAAAAACCTTCCGCAAAGATACTCTTCTGACAGCGCAAGATTACCGGAAAATTACTGTTTATAAAGGCAGCGTGGCGAATTACGCCCTGGTTTCCAGGATATTAAAGAAACATTCCATAAATGTTATTTTTCACCTGGCCGCGGAGGCGATCGTGGGGCGGAGTCATAATAATCCGCGGCGCACATTCGAGACGAATATCGCCGGGACATGGGAAGTCCTGGAAGCGGCGCGGCAGCAGGGTGGGATGGAAGCCGTGGTTGTCGCTTCAAGCGATAAAGCCTATGGGAGCCATAAGAAGCTACCTTATACCGAAAATGCGCCTTTACAAGGGAGGAACCCTTACGACGCCTCTAAAAGCTGCGCGGATCTGATAGCGCATAGCTACGCCCACGCCTACGGCCTTCCCCTGGCGATAACCCGTTGCGGTAACATCTACGGCCCGGGCGATTTTAATCTTTCCCGTATAGTCCCGGACGCTATCCGTTGCGGCTTGTCTGCCCAAATACTGGATATACGCAGCGACGGCAAATTCACGCGCGATTATGTCTATGTTGACGATATAGTAAACGGCTATATTTTGCTGGCGGAAAAACTTAAAAAACTCAACTTAAACGGGGAAGCCTTTAATTTTAGCGATGAAAATCCTCTTACGGTAATAGAGCTCTTGAACAAGATAAGGAAGGTGTTGAAAGGGCGGCCTGACTATCGGATATTGAACAAGGCAAAGTATGAGATCAGGCACCAATATCTGGATTCCCGCAAGGCGCGGAAAATGCTGGGATGGAAACCAGCCACGGATGTTCATAAAGGGGTAAATAACGCCGTGAAATGGTATTCTAAACTGTGGAGTTAATAGTTGCGCGCTATGCCTGAATCCGGCACGATTCCCAGAATAAGGCTTTTTTACAGTCTTCTGCTGGCTGTAAGCGCCACAGCGCTTTGCTGCCAGCTTTATTTTTTGCCGGTAGTGCGCGCTCATGCCTGCAAAGTGGTCTCTCATTCAGGGATATACTTCAACAGCGATTCCCCGGACCCCGGCCTTTCCGCATTGAAAGAATTCCGTGAGAAAGAAAAGATCCGTCCGCAAAAGACAGTCATTTCCTTTCGAATGAAACCGTCCGGTTTATATTACGGCAACATTTTCCAGACTGCCTCCAATGGGAGAGGGATAAGAGCGGAATTATACGCCCCTCCGGGTAGCGATAAAGCGGCGTTTGACGTTTTTGCCGGACGCCTGCCGGGAAGGATTGAAGAAAGGCGGTACACTGTTCTTACGGATATCCGCGTGAACGAGACTTATCGGGTCAACATATCCGTGGAGAATAACGAAATAGAAGTGATTGTAAACGGTAAACGCGTGCTGCGCGATATCGATAAGAACATAAGGTACCGCGTGACCGATATCGCCGTCGGCACCGGATACAACAAAGAACGGAGGTATAAAGGGGAGATATCCGATTTCAGTATTGAATATACTATTCTCCGCGCTAACGCGGGATTTATGGCCGCGGGATATCTATTTTTATTCCTTTTGTTGTTTTCGCTCTTTAAATTGATATTCAAGGACATTCCGGGTTTATTGAAGGGACTAAAAAGGTTGAAGGCGTTTATTTACTTTCATCGAGTGCGGATATTAGGCCTGCTGGCGGCCGCGGCGGTCGTGGGCTGTTACAATCTTATCATTTTTAACAGGTATTTTCCTTTGTCGGAAGGTTGGTTTTCCGTTTATGCGGAATATATTCTGCGGGGCGCGATGCCTTATCGCGATTTTCATTTTATGTTGCCTCCGTTATACCCGCTTCAGATGGCGGCTTTTATGCAATTATTCGGGCAGGGTTTTCTGGCATTAAGGGTCGCGGGATTGATCACCGCGTTATTCATAACCGGCGTATTGTATTTACTGTATTTAAGGCTCTTGCCGGTTTTTGCCGCCGTTTTGGCGACTGCGGTAAGCGTTATCTTTCAGCAGTCCGGCACCGCGTTCATAAATTATGATTTGCTGCATTTTTTCACGTTGTATGCCCTGGCGGCACTGTATTTTATGCTCTGTCATTTTGATGCCTGTAATTCATCGCGCGCGGGAGAGGGGAACGTTAAAATCCCGTTATGCGCGTTTTTCTCCGGTTTTTTCGCCTGCCTGGCGCTGCTTATAAAGCACAGCAACGGTTTGATGGTGGTTGTTTTTCTTTCTTTTGCCTTTATGGCGCTGACCGCGGGAAATAATAATTCAAAACGTTTCCGTAATTTTTGCGTTTACCTCTGCGGTATACTTGTTCCGCTGATAGTATTGGTAATCTGGCTGTTTTTTAACTCGGCTTTACAGCCTTTTATACTACAGGTCTTGCTGGATTCTATCGCCGCCAAAGGCTGCTGGGCCGCGATATTGTCCGCCTGGTTCCCGAGATTAATGACCCCGCACAATATTATCGCGCTCTACATTTGCGCGGGTTTATCCCTGCTCGCCGCTGTCTCTTTGATCATCACGCCAAAGATAGCGGCTAAAAATCCTCCGTTGACCGCCCTGAATGACGAAAACCATATTATGCTTCTGTATTTTATATCCGCAGCCGCAGTTTTATGCGTGATCTACCCGTATTTTGAAATACTTTTTGCCGGGGATATTCTTTCTTCGGTTGTGTTCATTGAGCTCTATTATTCGCTTATTATGCTGGTGACCGTCGTTTCAGCCGGGACAGCGGTGGTTTATCTGGCCGCAAGGGTATTCAGGCGACATACGGGCGATCATAGCGGGTTTCTTATCGCCGCGTTGTCTCTGGGATTGCTTTACGGCACCGGTACATCCGGAGGGTTCGCTACCGCAGGCGCTTTCCTGGGGCTGGGGCTTGTCTTTAGTTATCTATTTTATTTCCCGCGGCCGTTCAATTTTCTTTCAAAAGCGGTTTTCTTCTTTTCGTGTTTCGGCCTGCTGCTTTTTATGACGGCGCAGAAATACAACGGACCGTATAAATGGTGGGGACTTTCCGTTCCCGACATACGCCAGTCAATATCCCCGGTCAAGATCAGGCTTTTGAACGGATTTTATTTGCCCGAAGATGATATACGCCTGATCACGGAAACCGTGGATATCGTCAAGGAAAGCACCGTCGGGGACGAGAGGATATTCACTTTTCCGAATATTCCGGTCTTCTATCTGCTGACAGGCCGTTTACCGCCCACTTTCGGGCTTGTGCATTGGTTCGATTTTACTTCGGACAAGGTGGCGATCGACGACGCGCTATTGCTTGAGGCGAACCCTCCGAAGGTGATCATTACCCTGGATCTGCCTGAATATGTCTGGCTCGACCATGAAAAACTGTTCCGTAAAGGGAAGCCATTAAAGCAGCGTTTGATCCGGGATGCTTTAAAGCGTATGACCTCGGACAACGGAAAATATCTTATGCGCGCGGAGCATAATGTTCCTGACGGATGCGTTTTAAGGGTTTGGGTAAGACAAGGAAAGGGTTTGCAATTCTCAAATGCTGATAAAGAATAAGACCGGCTTGATGTTGTGTCTATTAAGCGCTGTTTTACTGGCGTATTCGTTTTTCTTCGCGGACAATCTCGCCTACAGGAGGCTTTATAGCGTTTCTCACCGGAATATTCATTTCGACAGCGCTTCGGCGGATAAAGCGTTATTGGGGATAAAAGAATTCCCGGAGACCTATTCAGGCGACCAAACCGTCAAGGAATTGACGCTGGCTTTCCGTATGAAGCCGGCGGATCTGTTTTACGATAACGTCTTCCAGACCGCCCCGGGGGAGCAGGGTGTGCGTATGGAACTTTATTCCGAAACGGGAAGAAGGGGCAATCTGTTTTTGTACATCAGTAGTGAGGACGGAAGTTTATCCGAGTATTTGTTGCGCGGCCGCGTAAAAACCGGGCGTTGGTATTCCGTGGCTTTGAAGATCCACAAGAATAAAAGGATCAGCGTTTCCGTTAACGGCCTTCCGGTGCTTAACAGGCGCGAAGGAACTATCGATTACAAGATATCCGATATCGCGATAGGCACCGGCTGCAGTAAATCAAGGAATTTCCAGGGGGAGATCCGCGATTTCTCTATTGAGTACACTTTTTACCGCAGGGTCGCCGGGATCGCTGCCGGTGTATTTATCCTGAAATTACTCTCGTTTTTGTTCTTTTGCTATATGTTCTTTGTGACGGCGGCAGGGCAGAGCACCTCCCGCAATGACGGAAACCTGTTCTTGCGAATGGGGCTTTTCAGGACTTTGCTGGTATCCGCGTCCGTATCTTACTTGATCTATTATCTATTTTATTATTTTTCGGCGTTGATCTGGGCCTCTAGGTCCGGCATCCCGCAGAGTGACCTGGTTTCAACCGCCAGATACAGCGCCCCCGACGGGATCGAGTCTTTTGTTCTCTATCCGGCGCTGCTTGCCGGTATTTTTCTGACAGCAGGGCTGGATAAGGCGGCCGTTCTGTTTAAAAGGAAGTTTTTTTCTTTCGCGGCCTTGGTTGTTCTGTCAGTTTGTTCCTGCGCTTATTTTGCCGGCATAGGCTTTCATCCTCCGGGAGCGCTCGTGCATCAGAACCCGGTCACGGTAAGCGTTTTTGTTTTAAGCGTGCTGGCGGCCGCGTTTTTACTGTGGCGGGTGAACAGTAAGCATCCCGTATTGGCCGGTTTTCTGGCCGCGGCCTTGTGTTTACCGGTCTGTTTTATCGCGACGGCCCCGGTTGCCGCCGGCGATTATTCTTATATTATCGCCCCGGCATTAAGATTACTGCACGGTTTCAGACTGCCGGAAATTTTCTTTCAATATGACCTGCTGCTTTCGTTGCTGGCCGCCGGCCTGATGAAACTTAATATTCCAGTGAATTTTCTGCAGGTGGCGGGGCAGGCCGGAATATACGCATTCTTTATCGGGATATTCCTGTTTTCGCAACAGGTATTCAAGGATAAGAAGCTCCCGGTTTTTCTTCTCTTCGCATTGATCATCGCCAGGCATTACGCTCTGCATGAAGAGCCGGTCTCGATATTACAGGCTACGCCGTTAAGGCTTGATCTATGGCTTGTCATTCTGGCTTGCGTTTATTTTAAGGGGATATATAACATAACTGTGGGGGCCGCACTCGGGCTGCTGTTGTTGTTTCACCGCAATTTCGGGACGATCTATCTGGTTGTTTACCTGCAATTCGTTTCGATTCTTTTCGCTATAGATTTAACGCGGGCGATCAGGGAAAACACGTTTACCTTGTCGGCGCTGAAAAAGATTTGCCTGAAGCATCTGCATCGGAACAAAACCAACCTGTCCGTTATCATGCTTTTCATTTTTGCCGGCGGCTTATTGTTTAACGGCCTTGTGCCGCGTTCGGCGGTAATGTATCAATCGTTGGGGCTTGGTTTCCTGAGAGTTGCCGGGAGATCCTTTTTCTGGTATATCCCGGTATTGTTGAGTTTATCCGCGGCAGTATTGCTGGCCCGCCGCAGGGAATTACCGGAGAATTATTTTAACGCCGGTTTATTTCTGGTGCTGCTGGCTGTCGGGAATTCGCTTTATTTCCTCGGCCGCAGCCACGAATTCAACATTATGACCTTGTCCGGGATATATATATTCCTGCTGTTTTTCTTTTTTGATTTAATAGGACGTATTTTACCGGATACAGGCGGTCCGTTCAGGCGGAACGTCAAAAGGCTGATCGTTTCGTTTTTGCCGGTAGTTTTCTTGGCGCTGACGGCGTTTTATTACTCCTCTTTTTCCGTAGCGAAGATCATTGGGCAATTCCGTAATTTGACAGAGGGCAGGTTCGTTTACCCCTTACCGGTGCGGGTGGATATCGAAACGGTCAAAGAAGCAACCGGTAACAGCCGTAAAGTTTATTTTCTGAGCAGTAACGATACCTACTATTATTATTACGGCGGGTACACTCCGCAGGGGTATTTCTGCCCGTATCCCACCTGGACTATAAAAAAAGACTTGATTTCTTACTTACAAGGACTTCTCAATAATGGTTATTATTTAGTCGTTGATTTTACATCTTCAATAGAAATCATGCAATCCGTTGAAGATATATTGCCAAAACTTAGATTTAGTAAAACGGTGAAGAAAGATAATCTCCTATTTATTTTTGGGGGAGAAAGCTCTTTAGTTGAAGAAATAGTGCATAAATAACGGTTTTATAAGAAAGTGATACATAATGGATATAATTCTAAAGGAAATTTTAGTGCTTTTCTTAATAATATTTATAACGAGTGCACTTGGATATTGTTCTTTAAGAATATTCCCAATAAGAATATTAAATAGTCTGATTGGCTATACAACGGTCGGAGTTTGTTTAATGTCAATAGTTACATCTGTGGGATTTTTACTTTCAATACCCAGCCAAATCTTTTTTGTTGTTAATCTTTCTTGTATTTGTTTTGTGGTTTGTAAGAAAAATTATTGGCAGAAACTCTTATCAATAGATCTCATAATCTTTTTTATCGGTATTCTTTGTTATAAATTTATTATTTTTGGAGGACAAGAAATATCCTTTTATTTTCACAGGAATCCGGATCCATATGGTTCAGCTTGTGCTTATGGTTTTATGAATAAAGCGTATTCATATAGTAAAATGTTGTATGAATTTTATGGATATACCGGGTTAACTGAGCCACGATGGATTAAACCCCCGTTGCTTAATGATGTTTGGAATATCCCAGATTCACAATTGCGCTTTGCGGCGGATCAAATTATCGGTTCTGGAAGAATCGGGATAGCCTCGACGTTAGTTGTTATCAAAAAGTTTATACCTTTCGAAGTCGATTTTTTTAATTTATTCTTTTCGTTTTCATTTGTGTGTCTTTGGTCATTAGCAGGAATTATTTATGAGCACTTTAGAGTTTTATACGATAAATTCAAGTTTAGAGAATCTATAGTGTTAAAATCCGGTTTATTCAGAATATTTACGTTCTGTCTTATTTTCTTTATGCCTTTATCAAAAATTGAATTTTTGGAAGGAGCAGTCCCGCAGATCTATAGCAAGCTAATAATTGCCACCATTTTATTGCTTTATAGTAGTTTATTATTGAAGGATGACGAAGTGAATAAAGTTATCTCTTCAAAACGGTCTAATCATTTCTTTGGTTTTTTTATATGCATAATGTCAATATATTTTTCTTATCCGGATGCATTATTGTTTGTTGTCTCCATCATGTTTATTCCAACATTAATTCATGTTGTTAAACTTTTAACAAATTTACAAATACGCAGGAAAGTTACGAAAGATTTAGAATTCGTTTGGCCATTGATAGGTGCTTTTATTATTATATCTTGTGTGGTTTTTATTGATAGCCGGTTATTCTGGCAACTAAAAAGCAGATTGCTAAGTTTTAATTCTGGGGGAGCTCTTCATCTTGGTTTGCCATCAGTTATGACTTTGATAGGATTTGGCGCAAAGTTAAAATTTTCAGATATAGGTTCCGGGTTCCAACCGTTATCTTATGGGATTTTCCCCGCCATCTCTATTGCAACTCTAATTTTCTTGGTAATTGTAACCGTTTTTTTTATTCATTCGCGAAATTCTCGTAATCTATTGGAATTTTGTTGTTTCGAGTGTGTTCCTGTCATCTTAAGTTTTCTAATGCTTTTAGTGGTTTTATTTAATCTATCAATCGGTAAACCTATAAGTGACTATATTTATTTTCGCACCACTGGAATTTTTATTACGTTGATCTTTCCCGGGATTCTTCTGGTCGTTTCCCTGGTCTTTTTATTACGAGGTTTTTGTAACGATTATTTGAAGGTTCTTATTCTTATATTGCTGAACATTTTTATATTGTTTCAGTTTTCCTGCGGTAATAAGACATTTATTCATTCTTCAAGATGTGGATATATGAAAGGTGGTTGCCCAGTAGCTAATTTTGACAATGCGTTGTTTGTCTCTGATGAGCCACGACAAGAGTTATTTGCATTAACAACCTGTGGGCCTTTTTATTATTTAACCGATAATTGGCAACCATTTTTAAATGAATCTAATAAAATGTGGGATGTCTATGAGATTAAAACAAAAAAGGGGAAGATTTCGATAGATCAAATTGGGGTTTATGTTGTCGATAGACTTATAAAAGTCCCATGCAATACTGATTGTATGAAAGAACTTATATATCAACAACGTAAACGCTTGAAATAATTTTTAATGCCGAGTCATTTGATAATGCTTTTGATATTGTTCCTAATGATCTCTACCGGTTTCCGCAGGGATCCCGTTACCGAGAAAGTTGACAGCAGTGGCTGATATTTATTTAACGTTGGATGCCCGCAGGGCGGCGAAATTCATCGGTCGTTTTTTTCTGTTTTCTGCCGGGATATCTTTGATATGCTGGGCAGTATCCGGTATTTTGCTTTATTTTTTGCCGGTTAGCGGCGCAGTGAAAGAAAGTCATTCTCTTGCTGTATTCGACAGCCGGTCGGTTGAGGCCCAGGAAAGACAGATAAAAACTGTCCGCTTGACCAGTGATTCCCGGCAGAACGGGTTAAGGATCGCGTTTTCTTTTAAGGTTTACCAATTCCGCCAGTTCGACAATCTTTTTCAGACCGACCCGGTCAATTCCGGGATCAGGATGGAGATGTCCGCTCCTGCGGCGCTGGCTTTGATCATTGCCGGGCCGGATGGGCCCAAGGGGATATACATAACCAGGATGCTCCGGCTGAACAAGGTATATCAGCTTGAAATGCGCATCGACAGGTTCGATAATCTGCAGGTATTCCTGAATAAACGGCTGGTCGTCAATGAATGCGTGCCCGGTGCACGCTATAAACTTTCCGACGTCGTTATCGGTTCGGGATTCAGCCGGACGCGCGGCTTTGACGGGAGGATATCTGATTTCATCGTTGAAACGGAGGTTTCCCCCGCTGCTGAATTTACCGGCAAATTGAAGGATTACAGCTTTAAGATAGCTATTCTACTATTGATCGCGGCGGCCGTAAGTTATTTTCTTTATAAAGGTGCCGATCTGCGAGGATTGATATTCCGGCCAGCCGCCGCGTTCATTAAGGCTTCGCTGGAAGCGCTGCGGAATAATATGTTATTGCTGCATTTTTTCATCTTCAGCCTGGGAATGCTTCCGCTGATCCATTTTATAACGGATATGCTGTCGTTATTCACGGCTAAAAACAGTATAATTTTCAACGAGTGGGTCGTTTCACTGGTAGTGCCCGGGAAGAACAGGGATTTAATAACATACGCGGCCGCGGCGGGATTATTATTCGTTTATTACGCGTTATGCCTGTGGTGTCAATACGGCAACAACGGAAAGATCGGGAAGAAATTCAGTTTGTTCTTTTCTTCTTTTCGGGGTAAACCTGTTTTATATCTTGCCGGCATAATGGTAATGAATTTATTCGTGTTGCAGCGGAACAAAGGCGCGCTTTGTCCGTATTTCAATGTTATTCAGCCGGTATTGTGGCTTATTTTCTTTCTGGCGCCGTTTTTTATTGTTCTGCGGGGCCATCCGGCGAAAAAAAGGGGAAATAATGACGGGTCTCGATAAAAAAAGCGGTTTTCCGGTATCGGCCTATCTGTTCCCGGCGCTTACCGCGGCTATTTTTATCCAAATATGCCTTTTGTTCTTTCCGTTCATTTCCGGCAGGAACGTGGTCTTTAACGATTATGTCAATATCCCGGAGGAAACTCTGCTCGGCGGGGTTTATACCGGCAACCAGCGGATCATGGGCATGGCAAACTCGGGAGAGGACCTGTCGGGGGCGGAAGAGGAATTTTTCCTGAAGAACAGCCATGAGTTGTCCTGCCAGACACAGTGCGGCTGGTTTATGCATCATCATTTCGCGCTTTTATCCGCGGTTAACCAGTTTTCCGGCGGCAGGCGTATTGATGAGGTCAGCCAGCAATACGGGATGCTTACCACGGTCATGCTCTCCGCGGTCCTTAGAATGAGCGGGGGTGTGACTTTGGACGGATATCTGCGCGTTTTGTATTCCTTTTTCCCATTTTACTACCTGATCGTATTTCTCGCTGCGCTGTATATTTTCAGGGATTTTAAATATGTATTCCTGGTGGCTTTATTCTCTGCGCTGATGCTGCTGAAGCTGTCCTATACCAGCATTAATCTCGCTCCCGGTTTTAATCCGGTCAGGCAATTATTTTTGCCGGTGATTCTCGTATTCCTGTGGATGTTCCTGAGATCCGGAAGGCCGCTGCCGCTTTTGTTAACGGCCGTTTTTTCTCTTATTAACGTATTGAATAATAAGGAATTCGGCCTGTTCGCGGTTATCGCTTTGATAATTACTCTAACGGTCAAAAGTTTTCTCGAAGCCGGTTCGCGTAAAGCATGGGTATTCGCTGTTCTTTCCCTGACGCTGTTCCTGGCTTTTCTTCTGGTTTTCCGGATGCAGACTGCTAATAATCCTTTGTCGAAATACTATATGGCAGGGATATCAGGACCGCTTGTCTGCAGAAAGATCCTGACCGCGATATTCCTCTGGATCAGCGCGGTCTATTTTTTGATAATCAGGTTCTTGAACGTGAAAGGAGAGTTGAAATATACGGCGGTTTTTCTATTTATTTATTTTCAGGGAATGCTCGTGTATTTTATCTGGAATCCTGCGCCCAATCATTTCTACAGTATCGCCGCGCCGTTGATATTCCTGGCGGTGGCGCTGCTGAAACTTATTATGGATAGCAGCCGGATAGATAAATACCGGAATGCCGTCTTTTATTTTATCGCCGTGGTCGTCGCCGCT
>JAQUYY010000035.1 GCA_028691575.1 Candidatus Gastranaerophilales bacterium | reverse complement strand
GACAAAGAACGTTATCAAATGTTAGAAGAAGAAAGAAAAGATGCTACGGCAAAATCTATTGCATACGGCATTTTAATGTATTTAAGCTCTAAATATACAACGGGACAGTAAAATGAAAACAAATCAACCAATCGGCATATTTGATTCAGGAGTCGGCGGACTATCTGTTTTGAATGAATTGATTAAAAAATTTCCAAACGAACATTATATTTACTACGGAGATACGCTCAGATTGCCTTATGGGGAAAAATCCCAAAACGAAATTGTATACTATACGACATGTATTTTAAATAAATTCAAACAAATAAAAGTAAAAGCCGTTTTTGTTGCCTGTAATACATCTTCGGCTCTTGCTGTTGAAAAAGTTAAGGACAAGTACGACTTTCCTGTATTCGGAGTCATCAATCCCGCAGCAAAATACGTTTCACAACTAAATTGCAATAAAATTGGCGTAATTGCAACTTCTGCTACTGCAAAATCAGGTGTTTATTCAGATTTAATTAAAAGATATTCTAAAAATAAACAGGTTTTTGAAATTGGATGCCCTGGGTTAGTTGAAATTGTCGAAAATAATTTGGTTGAGCAAACAGAAACGTCCGCTATTCTTAAAAAATTTCTAAAACCTCTTTTTGAAAATAATGTTGAAAAAATCATACTCGGCTGTACTCATTATCCTTTTTTAAGTTCTGCTTTTAAAAAAATACTGAAAGATGAGAATATTTTTATAAATCCTGCACAATATCAGGTCATTGAAGCCGGTGAAATTTTATCCATTAATAAAGAAAATTTTAATTTAAAAATCGATTTTTATGTAAGTTCTAACCCTGAAAAATTTGAACAAATCGGACAAAATTTGTGTAATCATTGCAAAAATGTTCAATTAGCAGATTTTATAGCAATATCCGATTCATTAAAAATTCCTGCTGAAAATAAAGCATAATCATATTTTACAGGGTCTAAACAATCCATTTCTTTTAGCTTGCAGGTTATTTCCTCAGCAGTAATCCAATCATTTGTTTTTCGGCAAGTTAAATTATATTTTCTTGAAATTTTTGCAACATGAACATCTAGCGGAATTATCAATTTTTCGGCAGAAACGTTTTTCCAGATACCTAAATCAACAGGAGGTTTTCTAACCATCCATTTTAGAAACAAATTTAATCTTTTGCATGCACTTCCGTTTTTAGGCGATGGCAATAAGTGGTTTAATCCTCTTGATTGGATTGAATAATTTTTTAAGACATTAACAAAAGTTTCTAGTGCAGATTTTATATTGATATCCTCACTTTTATAATCTTGCAAAAAAAGCTCTTCTAAATTGTCATATTTTAATATTGCTTTTGAGATTGAATTGAACAGTAATGCGATATCTTCACCTGTTGTATACCTGTATTTAAAATTTTCAAAAATCTTATAATCTTTTTCATAATTATAACTCCAGCAAAAATTTAACGGTTCATTTTGAATAATAATTAGAATTTTTTCAATGCTTTCGATAATTTTTTCTCGTTTACCGTATGCCAAAGATGATGAAACCAACCCGACAATCTCAATTTCTTTTTTGTTTTTAAATCTATGAAGAAATTGTACAGGATCATTCTTAATAAAATCAGGGGTTTCGTATTTATTAACTAAATTATCAAAATATGTTTTTAAATTTGTCATTAATCTATTCCTTTTATGAGACGCAATTATTTTTTTATTGTCATTTAAACTCGATTTAGTTGTTTGTTAGCGAACTTGTAGTAAGACTTAATATAAAACGTCATTGCGAGCGAAGCGAAGCAATCCAAAAAAAATTAAACAATTTTTTCATATAAATCTTCCCAATCTTTATTGAATTCATTAATCAAATCAAGTTTCTTTTTTCGAGAACCGCCTTTTATTTGCTTCTCACGAGTTATAGCATCTTCTATGTTGTCAAATATTTGATAATAAACTAATTTATCTAATTCATACTTTTGAGTAAATCCTTTAAAAATTTTTCTTTTATGTTCATGAACACGACGTATTAGATTAGAAGTAACGCCTGTATAAATCGTACCATTTTTTTTGTTTGTCATTATATAAATGTAAGATTGTTTATTTTTCATTTACTTTCTTTTTAGATTGCTTCGTTACTACGCTCCTCGCAATGACGGCATGTTCATTTTATATTTTTATGTCATATTAGTGAAGTTTTGTTGTTTCGCAATGACAGTAAGTTAACATAATAACAAATGTTCTAATTCACTCATACAAGTATTTCGCTGAACAGCCATAGCCGTAATTAGTTGTTGCTGTTGAGCCTTCTATGCAGGTTGTTGACGGATCATGAAATCCTCTTGCTCCTTCCGGGATTAATGTATTTGAGGTTATACTTGCAGAAAATATATCTTTTCCTCTTGTATTCGGTTTCTTAAATCCGTTTACATCTATAGCTATCCATCCACATCTTGTATAATCTCCTGCTACTGAACTGCAATTTGATTTTTCAATTCCAAATATCATTAAACTGCCGTTGTTTAATATTAAACCGGCACGAAAATTAGTACTTTTTCCTATGCCGCTTAAATCATACCAGCTGTTTGCTCCCAAATGCCAACAACCTTCAGTACTTGCTCCGCTTCCCGTTCCGCCATAACCTGAAGTTCCTGAACAATCTTTTATTATGTTTAATTTTGATGCAAATGCATTTTTTAAATCTTCAGTACCTGCACCATCTCCGGGGAATGCGCCTGCTAAAGTTCCGCCGTTGTCGGCAACTATCATCATTATTGCTTGAGACAAATCGGAATATTCTTTTTTCCATTTTGCTTTTAATTCGGCATCGCTTGTTGTTCCAAATAACATCGGTGTAACTATTGATGCTATTATTCCGATTATAGCAATGACGATTAATGTTTCTGCCAGGGTGAAGCCGCATTTTATAAATCCAAGCTTCTGTGTTTTCATTTGTTATCTCCTCTGGCAGTACATAATGTTATTTTATCAAAATCTTTAAATTAAACAAGTTCTTTAATATTTGTTAAATATTCTAATGCTCTGTTTGCATATAGCTCATTTTTTTGTTTTTTATCTTTCCTGATTTTTCTTGGAATATCCAATTCTTTTAAAATTCCCCAATTACTATTAATCGGCTGGAAATTTTTATGCCCTTCAAAAGTTATATATTTGACAAGTGCACCTAAAATACAATCATTATCAAGCTCTATTAATGTTTCATTGTTCAAAAATCTGACCATATTTATCCCTGCAAACATTCCGGTTGCAATAGATTCAGTATAACCCTCGACTCCTGTTATTTGTCCTGCAAAAAACAAGTTTTTCCTAGATTTTGCCTGCAAAGTAGAGTTTAAAACCTTAGGGCTATATATAAAAGTATTTCTATGCATTACACCATAACGGATAATATTAGCCTTCTCCAGCCCCGGAATACTTTGAATAAGCTCTTTTTGCGCTCCCCATTTTAAATTTGTCTGAAAACCGACTATATTATACAAAGTTGCAGACATATTATCCTGTCTTAGCTGAATTACTGAATAAGATTTCTCCCCCGTTCGGTCATCCACCAATCCAACGGGCTTCATCGGTCCAAACCGCAGTGTATCTACTCCTCTTGAGGCCATAACTTCAATAGGCATACAAGATTCAAAAAATTTCGCTCCTTTTTCAAAAGTTTTCAGCTCGATTTTTGGAGCATTAATTAAAATCTCATAAAATTTTTCATACTGCTCTTTATTCATAGGACAATTAATATAGGCGGCATCTCCCTTGTTATATCTGCTTGCCCAGAATGCCGTATCAAAATTTATACTGTCTTTTTCAATAATAGGAGCAATTGCATCAAAAAAATACAAATTATCACTCCCCGCAAAAGCTGCAATATCAGCAGACAATTCATCAGAAGTCAACGGTCCTGATGCAACAATTACAGGAATATCAGCAGGAATTTGTTTTAATTCTTCATTAATTACGGTAATATTTGGATTATTTTTTATTTCTTGAGTTATATTTTTTGCAAATAAATCTCTATCAACAGCGAGAGCATTTCCTGCAGGAACTTCCGTATTTACAGCAATTTTCATCAATTCCGAGCCTAAAATTTTCAACTCTTCTTTTAAAAGCCCGCTTGCCGTTGTTAAGGTTTTTCCACCCAAACTATTGCTTCAAACCAACTCTCCCAATAAATCCGTTTGATGTGCACCCGTTTGTTTTTGTGGGCGCATTTCGTATAAATCTACTTTAATATTTCGCTTTGCAAGCTGAAATGCAGCTTCGCATCCTGCAAGTCCGCCGCCAATAATTACTGTTTTCAATTATTAATCCTCTTTAGTCAAAATTGTGATTATCATTATAATTTGCCATATGTACAAACGTATAAAGAACTTCCGGATTGAACCATCTCGAACCCATTTCCAACATTGCCTTTATCGCCATTTTGGGATTATCAACTCTTATTGGAGCTTTATTTGCCGTTAAATTATCATACATATTGCATACTGAAACTATTTGAGTCTGCAAACTTATCAAATCGCCCGATAAACCATACGGATAGCCTGAACCGTCATTTTTTTCATGATGTTCAAGTGCAACTTTTGCAATATATTCAGGCAAATCCATTTCTTTTGTTATAATTTTATAACCGATTTGCGAATGAAGCTGAATAAGTTTTATATCACTAGGTCCCGGCGTTGTTTTATGCAATATTGATTTAGGAACTCTAGTTTTTCCTATGTCATGCAACATTGCCGATAGGGCTACATCCCTTATTTGGTACTCATTTAAATCCATTTTCTTTGCAAGCATAACACTCAGCAATGATACATTAGTTCCATGCGTTTCATCATATTCCCCCGGAATTTTTAATTCAGAACGATATGTAATTCTATCAACGATTGGCATTACTTCTTCTACCAGAGTATCTCTTGCATCCATATATAATTTAGAATTTTCGATAGTATTTCTCGGAGAAATCGAGCCAAATGCTTTTTTACAAACTTGTTGAATAGTTTTTTGTGCTCTTGGTGCAATTTGAGATTTTCTATTTATTTTAAAAACAATTTCTGACTTATCTTTTTCTTTTTCATCAATGGAATGATCTTTAATAAGCCTATCTTCATCAACGACTTCTTTTTTTTCATCAAATTTAAAAGTATCTTTAGATATTTCTTGTATTTCTTTTTCTTTTATAGAAAGATCTATCGTAGTCTCTATAATATTTTTTATTTCAGTAATATTTTGAATTTTTGATAAATTTTCATTTTCTGCTGTTTCTTCATCAAGAAAATCGTCTAAATCATCTAACCGAAAAGCATCTTCCTCTTCTAAATCATTACTGTTTTCATCGTCAAAATCATCCTCTTGAGCAGATTCTTCTGATTCTTCAAAATCTATATCATCATTATCTGATTCATCTTCATCTTTATAAATTAAAGAACAATTACGCAACTGCAAAAGCTTCCCGGGCGTTAAAACTTCACCCGCCAAAAAAAGTTTGTCACCATTTTCATCATAAATATCAAACGGTAAAATCTTCTGAGTTATAATCTCTTCTACTGAAATAACTTGCACTTTTTCAACTCCGACTACAAAACTTTTGATTAATTATACTACATTCAGTAAAAGAAAAAATACTATAAAGGGATTAATTGTTCAACCTAATTTGCTCTTGTTTTACAAATTCACAAATCTCTTCTAATTTTTTATCTTCCATTACTTTCATAACGTCATCTATGGTTTTAATTTTTTTTAGCGCAAAACCAATCTCTGCAATCAATACACAATCATTACATAAAAGGTTCTCTCCGTACAAAAGAGATCCAGCTAACGGTTTTGTTTCACCACAAGCATCGCAAGTAAAATATTCATCAAAAGACTCAGGATTTTCGTCAATATCATCCTGTTTCATCTGTTCAATTGCTTGCTGCAATTCTTCAATTATTTTTATTTGCTCTTCTTTATTCATATTTTATAGTATACATGATGAAAAATAAGGAGCAAATTTTAGAAATATTTTTTGAAATTTTTTGCAATAATTTTTTCCAAAACAAACATATCAGAAAAATTTGCTTTAATATCTTTTAAAGTAGTAACATTTTCAAAAATATTTTGAGTATCAAAAATTTTTTTAATCATTTCTCTATCGATATCAATCAAAATAGAGCCATGCTGAAGTATGTAGTCTCTTCGTCTTAATTGAGCACTTCCGATTAGCTTTTGTCCTTTATAACTCAAATCTGCACCGGTAGAAACGGACATGCAATAACTTTTTGCGGGTGAAATCTTTTTAGCCTGCGGATAATCCAATTTTATTCCTATTTCTGAGAATGACTCAATTAATACTCCTGAAATTTCTTTATATGATTCAATTACTGAACGACCTTTTTGCAAATTCTCACAAGGGACGATAAAACAATAGGTTAATTCCTTGTCATGAAGCAATGCTCTCCCGCCGGTAGGGCGTTTTACAATCGGAATCTTATTTTTTTTGCAAAAATCAAGATTAATGCCGTCTAATGTTTGATTTTTGCCGATAGAAACAGTGGGAGAACTCCAACCGTACATTCTTAATATCGACTCTTGTGAATTTTCCTCAATAGCAAGATTTAGCAAATTTTCATCAATCTGCATGTTTTCTTGTCCGCTATTAATTTGATATGGAATATATTTCATTAATCTTGTAAAATGTTTTTTACTTTAGATATGGCTTCTTTTTTTGTCAATTTGAGCATTTCACCGGAATCTCGAAGTTTAAATTCAACCAATCCTTCATTAACGGTCTTTCCGACAGTAATTCTTATCGGGAAGCCTATTAAGTCAGCATCTTTAAACTTAACACCGGCTCTTTCATTTCTATCGTCAATAACAA
Source organism: Candidatus Gastranaerophilales bacterium (assembly GCA_028691575.1). Lineage (GTDB taxonomy): Bacteria > Cyanobacteriota > Vampirovibrionia > Gastranaerophilales > JAQUYY01 > JAQUYY01. The sequence goes on along the minus strand of JAQUYY010000035.1, from coordinate 5,067 downwards.
CTTCAAAATTTTGAGATCTCAACTCTTCATAAATTTCTTTTGCTGTATTAAATTGCAACTCATCATTAGTATTAACAGGAACTACAATTACATGAAACGGACCTATTTCTTTTGGTAATTTAATACCAAACTCATCATGATATCTTTCAACCGCTGCAGCCGCTGTTCTTGAAACGCCAATTCCATAACAACCCATAATAAAAGGTATTTCTCGACCATTTTCATCCGTAAATGTTGCTTTCATTTTCTCGGAATATTTTGTACCGAGTTTGAAAATATTACCAACTTCAATTCCTTTTGTTATAAGAAGTTTTCCATGACAATTAGGACAAATTTCCCCTGCAACAGAAAGTCTTATGTCTTCGCAAATTTCAGGCAAATCTACATCCTGACTCCAATTTGCTCCAACTAAGTGATAATCCGTTTCGTTTATGCCGATAACAAAGTTTTTTAAAGACACAACACTTTTATCGGCAATTATTTTATCAGCTTTTATTCCTTTAGGTCCAATAAAACCTGCTTCTGCCGAAAATCCTGATTTACTCATCAATTCGGCTATTTCTTCAGATGTTGCAATACGAATTTCGTTTGCGCCGATTGCATTTTTTAATTTTGTCTCTTCAACTTCCTTATCGCCTCTAATAAGTGCTAAAATCGGCTTGCTATCTGCAATATAAACTAAAGTTTTGCATATAATGCTTGGAGGAATGTTTAAAAATTTACAAAGCTGTTCAATAGTTTTTGTATTAGGTGTTTCAATTTTATGAGATTTTTCATATTTGCCGTTAATTCTTGCATCTGGCATTCTTGATTCGGCATGGTTAGAATTTGCGGCATATTCACAAGTATCACAGTATAAAACATCATTTTCGCCACTATCCGTCTGTGTTAATACCATAAATTCATGACTTACATTTCCACCGATTGCACCACTATCGGACCTTACCATTTTTGTTTCAAGACCACACCTTTTAAAAATATTCGTATAAGCTTTTGCCATAATTTCATAAGATTTGTCTAATCCCTCTTCGTCAATATCAAAGCTATAAGCATCTTTCATAATAAATTCCCGACCTCTTAGCAAGCCGAATCTTGGTCTGATTTCATCCCTAAATTTATTTTGAATTTGATACAAATTAACAGGTAATTGTCTGTAAGAGCGAATTTCATCTCTCACTAAAGCAGTTATTATTTCTTCATGTGTAGGTCCTAGAGCAAGTTGGCGACCATGCCTGTCTTTTAGTCTCATAAGTTCTTTGCCGTAAACGTCCCATCTGCCTGATTCTTGCCAGAGTTCTTCTGTTTGAAGTATGGGCATTAAAAGTTCTTGAGCCCCTGAATTATCCATTTCTTCTCTGACTATTATTTCAATTTTCTTTAAAACACGCCACATTAAAGGCATATAAGTATATATGCCACCCGTTAGTTTCCTAATATATCCGGCTCTTGTTAATAACTTATGACTGATCACTTCTGCGTCAGCAGGATCTTCTCTAAGTGTTTGAAAAAACATTTTCGACATTTGCATGATAAAAACCTCTTTTGTAAATATAGTTTAGATTATTAAATTATACCTGATAAATAATTTTGTACAAAAGAAAAGCAGGTTAGTTAGTGCCTGCTTTTCTTTATAAAATTTCGCGCTTCTTTCTCTCTCGCCTTTAACGAGTTCCAACAAAAACTTATCGTTTTCGTTTCACTCTCAGCTCGTTCGCGCTATTTAGAACCTCTTGGGACTTTAACCTTTGCCACAACAACATTAGCAGAAACAGGTGAGACCCCTTCCGGATATTGAATATCTTGGACAGTAAGCCTGTCATCAAAACTTACTAGTGGAGAGATATCAAACTTAATTTCAGATGGAATATCTTTTGGCAAGCACTCAACAAGCAATTCTGTTATAGGAAGTCTTAGAGAAGCACCCATTTTAACGGCTTCAGAAACTCCGAAAGGTACAAGAGGTGCTTTTAATCTGACTTTTTTATCCTCAACAACTTTCTGGAATTCAATATTTAATAATTCGTTAGTTGTTGCATTTATTTGCGCATCTTTAACAATAGCTTTCCATAAGCTTTTTCCATTCTTAAGCTCATAAAGCGAATTTGGGTTTAATGAATAAACAGTTTGAAATTTTTTGCTGTCAAGTTGAATCGATGTAGCTTCAAAATCAGCACCGTAAACCGTAGCAGGTACTTTGCCTTCACTTCTTAGCTGTCTTGGGTTTAAATTTTCGTCTCTTTTTTCTATATCAAGAGTAATCACATTAGACATTATTTTATTGCTCCTTTTTATTTTATATTGCTCATACTATTCAATAATTATATACAGAAAAAAATTAAATTCCACAAACAATTACGGATTTTGTTAATATTTGTTGAATTAATGATACCGAATTAGGCTATTTTTGTAAAATTTCTTTGTAAAATCTAAAAAGATTTGATATAATCTTTAAATAATAATTAGAATTTGTGCTTTTTGGAGGTAAACATTAACATGTCTAGAGATTCAGATAATTCAATAAGTTTTGGAATGGGACTTTTAGGAGGAATTTTAGCCGGTATTGCAGTGGGAATACTTTATGCACCACAAACCGGAGAAAAAACCCGGGAAGAATTAAAAGAAACAATTGATACGATTAAAACTAATATTAAAAACAAAGACGACATTTTTGATAAGAAAAATATTGATATGATTGACAAAATAAAATATACTTTTGAAACTCAACTAAGCAGGCTGAATGATGCAATAAAAGCCGGTAAAATGGCATCGGCAAAACGAAAAGAAGAAAACGAATCAGATATAACTTATTAGGAGAAAGATTTTGAACACAATTCCTCACAATTTAGAGTTCGCCCTTACATTTTGGGTATACACAACAATAATTATCTCAATTATTATTGCTGTGTTTTTAATTAAGTTTTTGGTTGAAGCATCAAATTTAACAAAAAGTCTTAATGAAATATCAACCATTATAAAACATGAACTCGAGCCGGTATTAATTGATTTAAGAACCCTTATAGAAAGCGTAAGTTCGGTTGTATCAAGTGCAGACAAACAAGTTAGTAAATTCAGTGAAATAGTTAAATCTATTGTTAATCCTTCATCTATATTTGTTAACAAAGCTAAAGATGCGACAAAAGGATTGTTAAGAGGTGTTATCACAGGATTAAGAGTATTTTTAAAATCAAATAGGAGGAAATAATTAATGTCAGTTGGTAAATTTTTAGCAGGTTTTGTTGTAGGCGGAATCGTAGGAGGTGTTGTAGGCTTATTGCTTGCTCCTCAATCAGGCGAAGAAACTAGAGAAATGCTTTTAGAAGGTTCTGAAGACTTATACGATAAAACTGAATCATCCATAAAAAATCTGCAAAAAAAAGCAGATACCGTTGTTGATGAAATTCAAAAAAAAGGCGATGTATTGTTAGATAAAGTTCAAGACCTTATCGACAAAGGCAAAAGCCAAGAAGGCTAAATTTAAAACTTACTTCTTTACTTAAAAAAAAATCCCCCTGTTGGGGGCAAACTTTCGTTCGGAAGGGAAGTTAGGAAGTAAGTTGTTTGGGAAGGTTGTTGTTTATGATTTAATAAATTATTTTCGCATCTATATATATAAAGTATTTGATGCGTATATAATTTCCCTTCAGGCTTATATTGTTTACAATTGTTTACAATAAACAGGTAAAAACTAGGATAAACATGGATTTCTAATATTCAATAACTAAAAAAGAAGAACTTGAGTTCTTCTTTTTTAGTTAAAATCATTTAATTATTTAAATATTTTTTCCAACCCAACTATGCACAAAAAGCGTTAAAGGAACAATATTATATAAAATAAAGAATAAACATAGCCATACGCCCATATCTTCTATAAGAGAGCCAAAGACCATTTTGTAAAGAGGCAATTCACCCTTAGCGTCATCATCCATTGAATGTGTAGGCGCAACTGCTCCTTCAATACCTTCCTCATCTTTTCCTTGAATATTTATGTCCATATAAATGTAGAAAAGCACTGTCGTTGCTAAAAAATTCAAGCCTAAAGATGCCATTTCCAACTCCATGTATGGTGTTCTTAGGGCGCAGTACGATAAAACCAAGTTTGGAATTATCACTACCCACGTTAAAATAACTCTAAACCAGCTAGATATCTTTTCCATAATAAAATCTCCTTGCTAAAAATCTACCTCTTATTATATAAGATTTTTTGAAAATTTGAAAGCAAATATTAAAACTATTTTAACTCTTCTTGCAGATTTTCTTTTAATAAAATCTTTTTTGTGTGTTTTTGTCGAAAAATACACATTTTGAGATGTCTAATTCCAATGATATTTCCTTGTTTACTGCAACATTTTTATCGGATGGCAATTTTGCGCAAAGTGAATTAAAATGAACAATTTTTTCACTGCCAAGCATCTCGACTAATTCAGGAACAACCTTAATTGTAGTCATTTTTCCTGATTCAAAAGAAAAATACTCAGGTCTGATTCCTAAAATCACATCTTGTCCCAGCAAGTTATTTTTTTTCACTGTTTCAATTAAGTTTTCGGAAAGTTTTATTGTATGTTTTAAAAATTCAATTTCATTTTTATAAATAACTTTTGCATCGACAAATCCCATCGCAGGAGAACCGATAAACCCTGCAACAAAAGTGTTTTGCGGATAATTATAAATATTATCGGGAGTATCAACCTGCTGAATTATGCCGTTATTTAAAATTACTATTTTATCGCCCATAGTAAGTGCTTCAACTTGATCATGGGTTACATAAACAAAGGTAGTTTGAAGTTTTTTATGCAATTTTTTTATTTCAGAGCGCATTTGAATTCGTAATTTTGCATCAAGGTTAGAAAGTGGCTCATCCATTAAGAAAACTGCCGGATCTCTAACAATTGCACGCCCTAAAGCCACTCTTTGTCTCTGACCGCCTGATAATTGTTTAGGTTTTCTTTGAAGATAATCTGCTAAATCCAAAATATTAGCCGCATTTTTTACCCGTTTATCAATCTCGTCTTTTGAAAATTTACGCATTTTCAAGCCAAAAGCCATATTATCATAGACATTCATATGGGG
>JAQUYY010000303.1 GCA_028691575.1 Candidatus Gastranaerophilales bacterium | reverse complement strand
AACTGTAAGAATCGATGAAGCTCTGCGCGATGGACTCGATGCAATTGCATTTGCCGATCATCTTGAATATACACCACATAAAGCGTTTGTTCAGGTAGATTACAATGCAGCCTGGAATATCGGAGAAAAATATGCCAGAGAAAGAAATCTGATACTTGTCCATGGTGCCGAAATTACCAGGAAAATGCCTCCCGGACATTTCAACGCACTTTTTATCAAAGATGCTGCACTTATTGCAAAAGATTCGGTCTGGGACAGCTTTGAAGAAGCAATCAGGCAGGATGCTTTTTTGCAGTGGAACCACCCGGGTTGGAAAGCACAGGAAGCAGACGGCATTCCAAAGATGTACGATTTTCATAGAAAAATGATAGAGAAAGGATGGATACACGGGATTGAATATTTCAACTTTAATGAATATTATCCTCTGGTCTTTACATTCTGCGAACAAAATAATATAGCTCTCATGGGGAACAGCGATATTCATGGAGTAATAAGTGAAATGTATACCAGACCCGAATATTCAAACAGACCTATGACTCTGGTTTTTGCAAAGGGAAAGACTCCTGAGTCTCTTAAGGAAGCTATGTTTGCAGGTCGCACTATGGTTTACTTCCAGGATAAGCTCGTAGGAAAAGAAGAATATGCAAAGCCATTTTTCTATCAATGCGTCTCTGTAGCCAACCCATTTTATAAGGATGACAAAAACATATATTTTGAGGTCTCGAATAACTCAGATGTCCCATTCTACCTCATCAATGGCACTCAGGATGCTCCGCCATCCATTACCCTTGCAGCCAACTCAGTGACAAGGATTACTGTCAGTAGGAAAGTAACTGCTCCTCTTGTTTATGATGTAAAGAATGTGATAACCGGAGAAATCAGGGTACTAAAGATCGAACTTAAATATTAAAACTTTTCTTTTGCGAGTTTAAGAATATCGTCGTTTTTAACAATAGGCCGGAACCTGAAAGAGTATTCATATTTCTTAGCAAGTAACCGGTACTGCGGGTGGATTATTGCTCCCCATGAATCGTCACCACCCACTCCCATCTGTCCCAGGTCGACATTCAGGTTTATAAAATCGCGTGGTTTTATATCATTAGTATGAGTATTAGCGGTTTTCGCATCTTTTCTGTATTGTGATAGTTTTCCGGGTGACTCAAAATCGTCATGTAAATTATTAAGTGCTGCAAAACAAATCAAAGGATCACCGCTGATAAGAATTCCTGTTTCGTTTTCATCAATCAGTGTTAACCATCTTACATCAGTCTTGTATCCATTCTCCTGTGGTCTGATATACGGGACATATTGATCGGCTACTGTACTTTCATATAAACCTACATCAGCTGAAGTTTTCCTGTCGACATAATTCTCGTGGGGACCGCGTCCAAACCATTTAAGATTCATGAACTCCTCAGGCAGCTGCAGTTGCATACCCATTCTTGGGATCTCCGGAATGTTCTCATAGTTTTTAGAGAACTGATTTTTTACTATTACATCAGCTGACCCGAAAACTGAATATGAACTTGAGTAATCGGCAATTTTCTTTCCATCAATGCCTTGAATGTCATAATTGAAAGTCACTACAACTTTCCCCATATCAGGCTGGTTGATATTTGCTTTGGTTATAATTGTTCTTTCTCCGGCTTTTTTCCATACACCCAGGTTCTTGTCCATTCCATATCCATAATCGTTATCTGTTGGTGGTCCCCAGAAATCGGGTTCAGGACCTTTAGTTATAAGTTCTTTCCCTTTATAATTATATGATTCAAGTCTGCCGTTGACCATATCAAAAATAATTTTCATGTCTCTGCCACTGATCTCAAGTTTAGAATCTGTTGTCTTTGTCTGAAGTATTACCAGATCATCATGTTTTGCAACGACGGGCTTCTCTTCTGCCGGCAGCTTATACTGAACAGAAGCATAAACATGATCTTCGGGAACTGAATTCCAGGTATCACTTCTCGATACTCTTATATTAAGAAAATATTCAGCTCCGGGAGCCGGATCTATCTTTTCAAGAGGGATAGAAGTCAGAGTAACTGCTTTAGGTTTCAAATCAGTTAAAGGAAGTTTCCCTGACTGAATGGTATTACCGTCAGAAACGACTTCCCACTCAACATTAAACTCCGAAAAATTTGTGAAATCGTACTTGTTTTTAATATTTATCAATCCTGTCTTAAGATCAACCGGTTCAAAACCAACATACTGATAAACTTTATTCACCTCATTCAGACCTGGTTTCCCGGTTCTGTCGGGCCATGTGAGTCCGTTAATACAGAAGTTCCCATCACTCGGCACTCCCTCTTCTCCAAAATCACCACCATAAGCCCAGTATTTCTCACCGCTGTCATCAATCTTCCGGAGTCCCTGATCGACCCAATCCCATACAAATGCTCCCTGCAAAACAGGGTATTTCTCAATGACATTCCAGTAATCCTGAAGATTTCCGGTTGAATTACCCATTGCATGTGCATATTCGCACATTATAAGCGGTCTGTTGTTCTTTTTGTCTTTGGCATAAGCCTCAAGATATTCAATCTTTGAATACATCGGACACCAGATATCGGTATGTCGTTCAGGAGAATTTGTAGAATGCTCCGCACGTTCATACTGAACAGGGCGTGT
>JAQUYY010000302.1 GCA_028691575.1 Candidatus Gastranaerophilales bacterium | reverse complement strand
ATGAAAAAATAGTTGAATCAATCACAGAAGAAATTGGTGAAGTAAATATTAAAAAGCTCAAAAAAAAAGGGATTATCGGGACAAAAATAAATGACAAATATAAAGGTAATCCTTTGCAGGCTGCCGGAACAAAGAAAATTCCTAATTCGAATAAAAAGGTCAGTCTTTCTTATGTTATGCGTGAAAACTTTAAAAAAGTACTTGGCTTTGCAGAACTTGAACCACATAACGGAAAATCAAAAGAGGAAATAGAAAACTTAATAATAGAAAAATCGAAAATATATCTCAATGGCGAAAGTCAAACTTTATGGATAAAAAATGTTAATCCTGATGATGTTCATTTAGGAAACGATTTGCCAAACGACAATATCACAAAGAAAGTAATGCAAGAAATGAAAGATGATTCAATTTAGAATATTTAAGGTATATAATGGTGATTAAACCTGTAACTTATACAACTTATAGTAATAGAAAACAATCAAGTAACTTGAGCCCATATTCTACTGCGACTGTTTTAAATAATCCGAATACAGAATTATTTAAAAATCAACTTGCAGGTGTGCCTGCAAGTTATAATATAATTTCCTTTAAGGGAGCAGCTGTTTCAGGTGTGCTTAAAAAAGTTGCGGCTTCTAAGCATTCTCCGCTTTGGGAAAAATTAATTTCTAGAGAAACAAGCTTATATAAAAGGACAGATGATTTGAGGTCAGAATTTACAAGAGACTATGATAGAATATTACACTCTGATGCTTATAATAAAATGAGTGGAAAAACCCAAGTATTTTCTCATCCGAAATCAGATACAACAAGTACAAGAATTCATCACGTTAATCAAGTTGCATCAATTGCAGAAGATTTAGCTAGGCATTTCGGATTAAATGTAGAATTAACCAGAGCTATAGCTGTGGGGCATGATGTAGGACACACTCCTTTTGGACATGGCGGAGAAAGAGCATTAAGCGCAATTATGAAATCAAATAATTTTGATGATGCTTTTTGGCATGAGAAAAATAGCCTCCGTTTTATTGATGATATTGAAACAAAGCTTGACCCGCAAGGTGCTGAGAAAAATTTAGATTTAACATATGCAGTAAGAGATGGCATAATTTCACATTGCGGAGAAGTTGATGAAAATGGTTTAAGACCACGAACTGAATACATAGATTTAAGAACTATAAAAAAGAATAATCGCCCACAACCTTTCACATGGGAAGGTTGCGTTGTTAAAATATCTGATAAAATTGCTTATTTAGGCAAAGATTTGGAAGATGCGGTTAATAACAAGTTTTTAAAACCTGAAAAACTAGAGGAACTCAGAAAAATTGTTAAGGCTGATACAGGTTTGCACTTTGACGCAATAAATAATACCGTATTAATAAATCATTTTATATCTGATTTGCGAAAAAACAGTTCATTAGAAAAAGGTTTATGTTTTTCAGAACCTGCCTTTAAATTAATGAATACAATTAAGAAGTTCAATTATGAAAACATATATTTGCCAAAAGACAAAATTCAAGGTCCTTATTATGATTTATCAATAAATACGGTTTTCAATACTTTGGATTCACTTTATGACGGCAAAAATACTCTGACAAAATTAAATGAGGTCAGAGAATCAAAACCAATATTAATATCGGGATTTAGCAATTGGCTTGTAAAATATTCTAACGTTGCGACCGAAGAAAGAGTTAGTAAAAAATATGCCAATAAAATTATTTATGATATTGAAAATCCTAAAGATTATAAACAGGCAATTATTGAATACACAGCTAGTTTAACCGACAGAGGATTAAAAAAATCTTTTGATGAAATAATATTTTTTGGATAAAATCATTTTCTTGAATACCTCTTCATTATTTCAAGTGCTTTATTTTTAGCTTTTTCTTCTCTTAATAGTTTTTTTAGCAATTTTTCGGCTTTGGTTTTTGGCGTAAAATGATTTAAAATTATGACTTTTAATATCTTAAAGCCTGTTTTTGAGAATAAGGGGATTCCGCGAACTTGCATCGCTTGCGCTGATTTAAATGTATCAAAATCCGATACTGCAAGACTAGCAAGCTGTTTGCTTATAGACCTGAAAGACTTATAATCACCCTTAATGCTTGACATCATTTTGTCATTCTTCAAACCTCGCAAAATATCAATATTGGTGATTTTACCTGTTTTTGCCATAGAAATTCTCCATACTAAAACGGTTATTTATCAAAAGGATTTTTGTTTGTTCCAAATAAATCTGACCAAACTTTATTCGATTTTTTCTGAAATTCGGCAAGGTCTTTTGCGCCGAATGGCTTTTGAGTTCCAAAAAAGCCGGGCCAAGCTTCGTTTATATCCGCTTCCATTTCATTTAATTGTTGTTGTTTAGCTTTGCCCATTTTGATTTTTATTGCACCCAAAGTTGCTTTTGCTAATTGCTCTGCACTTAATACTTTTGTTTTTGTTTTTCCAACTACATTTGAATCAAACAAATCTTTCACCTCAATAAAAAATTTTTTGACAGGAATTTCAATTTCGTTGATTTCTTCAATTATTTTTACATAAATATCATTATGCTCAGCTTGAAATTTTAAAAAGTCTTTAGCCTTGATAAATTCAGCATTTTGCTGAACATCTTTAGGCGCATAAAGTTTTTTAAAAGATGTATTAGAAT
>JAQUYY010000301.1 GCA_028691575.1 Candidatus Gastranaerophilales bacterium | reverse complement strand
TCCCAAATTCTTTAGCAAGAACTGCAACTGTAAAAGTTCCTATTTTATTTGCGGTCTCACCATTTGCAGCAATTCTGTCTGCACCTACTATCACAACGTCAATCATGCCTTTTGACATAAAATATGCACCCATTCCATCTGTTATAAGCGTTGTAGGAATACCGTCTTCAATTAATTCCAAAGTTGTTAATCTTGCGCCTTGCTGACGTGGACGGGCTTCATCTGCAAAAACCCTGATAGTATTATCTTTTGCATAAGCAGATCTGACAACCCCAAGAGCTGTTCCATATCCTGCTGTTGCCAATGCTCCTGCATTGCAATGAGTTAGTATGGTTGCTCCTCTAGGAACTATTTGTGAACCGTTATCACCGATTTTTTTATTAATTTCTATATCATCATTTAATATTTTTATTGCATTGTTTTTAAGCGCATCAACAATTTCAATAACAGAATTATTCTTCATTAATTTAATTAACTGCAATTGCCTGTCAATAGCCCATTTTAGATTAACAGCAGTAGGTCTGGTCGAATTTATTTCATCTGCAATTCTAAAAATCTTTGATAAAAAATCTTCTTTTAAGCAAGAAACCAATTCTTTCGCACCGAGATAAACCCCAAACGCACCTGAAACACCGATTGCAGGAGCTCCTCTTACTATCATTGTTTTAATAGCATCTGCCATTTCCAAATAATTATAAATGGTTATAATTTTAAATTCAGCAGGTAATTTTCTTTGATCTAATAATTTTATTTCATCGTTTTCCCAGATAATCGGTTTTATTTTGAAATTATTCATGCTTGCTCCTTTAAACATATTGATTAAAATAATATCAAATCAATAAAATTTTTCTACCTGCCCGATTATAATCCTATAAGCTAATATTCATATATGAATTATCATTTATAATAAAATTCAAATCAAAAATTTTAATTTATAAAATGTCACAAATTATGTTAAATGTTTTGTTTTCAAATATAGACATGATAAAATTTTCTTAAGACAGGGGAGAAGGTAAAGTTTAATGAATTATAAAAGCAAAATATTGCTAATAAGTATAATATCAATATTTTTAATAAATAACAGCAATCTGTCTTCTTTTGCAATTAATGATGCCGAAGAGGAAATTTTTACTCAAGCAGAAAATATTGGTAATGAAACGCTTGAAGATAATAAAGACCGCTCATATGATGCTGCTGTAACTATTAAATCAATTGAAATTGAAGGAAATAATCTTGTTAATAAGGATAAGATTTTACCTCTTTTAAAAGTAAAAGAAGGCTCAAAATTTGACAGAAACGTAATTCAGCAAGATTTGAGAACCATCTACAATACAGGCTATTTTTCCGAAAAGATTAAAGCAAATCCTGAAGTTACGGATTCCGGAATTACTTTAAAAATTACTGTTGAAGAAAATGTACCGATAACAGGATTTAGCATTACGGGAAATAAAGCCGTTTCTACCGAAGAAATTGCCGAAATTCTTGATACGCAAACAGGTTTACCTCAAAACATCAACGAATTAAACAATACTATTAAACAAATCGAAGATTTATATGCCCAAAAAGGTTATATTTTATCAAGAGTTACTTCTATTATTGATGATCCGGATGGTGTTATTAATATCGAAATAAACGAGGGATATATCAATAACATAAAAATTACCGGCAATACAAAAACAAGAGATTATGTAATTAAAAGAAATATATTAACAGTATCAGGAGATATTTACAACGAAAACCTCTTAAAACAGGATCTGTCAAGAATTTTTTCAACTCAAGCATTTGGTGATGTCAGACGGGTTATTTCTGTTTCTCCTGAAAAACCCGATACTTATGATTTGACAATAGAAGTAGATGAAAAGAGAACCGGCTCAATTTCTGTCGGGGGCGGTATTGATACATCAACCGGTCTTTTTGGATCAGTCGGCTATGTCGATAAAAACCTTATGGGTAGAGGACAAGAACTTTCAGTATCATTTATGGCAGGTAGCGGTATAGTTTTAAGAGATACTGATGTTGTGGAAGATGCTAACATTCAAATTGAAGCATATTTCTTGGAACCAAGGTTTAAACAGACTCTGAACTCTTTAGAAATAAGAGCTTTTGGTAAAGAACTTTCGAGTTATCAGGTGCCTCTTGCTATTGAACAAAGATTTGGCGGCAATATTGAAGTTGCAAGACCTATTAAAAGAATTCCTCACTTAGCAGGCAGTATTTCGGTTGGCTTTGAAGATGTAAATATCAAAGAAGGAAATTATGATGAGACTGCCACTAAATTTGCTGCGGCAGGTGTTGATATAACAAAAAGAGCGGATCAACTGGTTGGCGGAACATTTTTATCTATAAGCCCTTCTCTTGTTTACGATACTAGAAACAATTTCTTAAACCCAACTTCAGGTTTTTATGCATCATCTTCATTCGGCGAATATTTCTCAATAGCCGGCGATGCAGGAAGCTATAACCTTGTAACCGGTACAATAAGAAAATTCTTCCCGGTTGGTAAAAAATCAACAATAACAGTTGGCGGAAAATTTGGAGTCAGGGCGTTTGATGATATGCCTGAATTTGCAACATTCAGACTTGGCGGAGCTACAACCGTAAGAGGATTTAGAGAGGGCGATTTGGGTAACGGTCAGGGCTTTATGCTTGCATCTGCAGAATTAAGAACACCTGTTCCTTTTATGGATAAAATTACGGAAATC
>JAQUYY010000300.1 GCA_028691575.1 Candidatus Gastranaerophilales bacterium | reverse complement strand
CGCGAAAGACGTGACGTTAAATCTCGAATCGTCCGAAGCCGATGTGACCACCCGCGCGAACAACGGGTGGCGTGCAACAGTAGCAGCATTGAAGGATGCTTCAATAGAATGGGAGATGATATGGGATGTGCGACCTGAAGTTGCTTGAAGTAATTACCTGGCATGCAATGAGTTATGACCAAGTCCGTCATTCCGCTGACGGTAGCCTACCTAGACGTGCGGCTGAAGTAATTTGGTGGTGCGGAGCTCTAGGGACAATGTACTCCGAAAGGGAAGAGCCGCAAGGCAAACCCGATGTTGCTAGCACCAATGCGACAGGGAGGCTAGGCTTGAGCGGTATGGTTAACATATGTGAACTGCTGATAAACGCCGTGATCATTGAACAAGCCAAAGGTGCTGAGAGGCTTGAGCCAAAAGGCAAGGGAGCAGGAAGGCGGGGTGTCCCATCCCCCTTCGCGGATGACGCCTCCCCGGTGGATAGGCAGAACCTAACCCGCTCATGTTATTTCGAGTAGAACAGGTAAAACCCGTATGTCCCCGTAAGGAACGTATAACGTTCCATACGGAAAGCGAACCGCAAGGTAAGCCGACAGGCATGCGGGCGTAGGAGGAACAAGGAAGCGAACGCTTACATGTAATGTGTAAGATAGAGGCAAATGCCTCACCTGAAAGGGAGCTGAATTTGTTCTGGTCTTTGATTACAATTACGAATGGAGTTACTAAATGGAAACGAGGAATAGCGAAACAAAGAACACTGGAGGTAAAACCGACGGTGTGCGCGCCTCTGGACTTGCTGTAGATTGGAACACCATTGATTGGCGCTCCATAGACAAAACCATCCGGCGACTTCAGGCTCGAATTGTAAAGGCGCAACGGGAAGGGAAACGCAACAAGGTTCGTTCCTTGCAACGTATCCTTACCCGGTCGTTTAGCGGCAAAGCAATCGCCGTAAAACGAGTAACAGAGAATAATGGCAAGAAAACTGCCGGTGTAGATGGTGTGCTCTGGGATTCGCCAGTTAAAAAGGCGAATGCCGTCAGGGATTTGTGCCCTGAACGGTACAGGGCAAAACCTCTGCGCAGAGTATATATCCCCAAAGCATCTGGGAAGATGCGCCCCTTAGGAATCCCAACTATGGGAGATCGAGCAATGCAGGCTCTTTACCTGCTGGCACTTGACCCCGTGGCGGAATGTAAAGCGGACAAAGTCTCTTACGGTTTTCGACGGAAACGCTCGACTACCGATGCTATTGAGCAAATGTTTAGTGCGCTCAGCAGAGGCGACGCGGCGCAATGGATACTTGAAGGCGACATCAAAGGATGCTTCGACAACATCAGCCACGAGTGGATGCTTAATTTCATTCCAATGGAAAAACGCATTCTGCGACAGTGGTTGAAAGCGGGATACATGGAAAATGGTTCATTATTTGACTCCAAAGCGGGTACGCCGCAAGGCGGAATTATCTCCCCGGTACTGGCGAATATGGCGCTTGATGGGTTGGAAGAACTCCTTAATCGCCGATACAAAATCCGCCGCATGTACAAAGGAGAAATGACCTGGTTCCCGCCCGTAAAGGCAAAGAACAAACGGGTAAATCTTATTCGTTACGCAGACGACTTCCTAATCACTGGAGAATCGAAAGAACTCCTGGAAAGTGAAGTCAAGCCGATGATAAAGGATTTCCTCGCGAAAAGAGGGCTTATTCTCTCTGAAGAGAAAACCCGAATAACACATATTGAAGAGGGATTCGATTTCCTCGGATTCAATATGCGTAAATTCAACGGTAAGCCCACAGTTCAACCCTCTAAGCAAGGTGTTAAAAACCTTCTTGCAAAAGTACGGGAAACCATCCGGAAGTACAGGACAGCCCCCGCATACAAGCTGATTAGTACGCTCAATCCTATTCTTAGAGGTTGGGCAAACTACTACCGACACGCAGCCAGCAAAAGAACCTTTTCCGCAATTGATCACCATGTTTGGTGTGCAATTTGGCGATGGGCCAAACGGCGACACGGCAACAAAAGCAAAGGATGGATCAAAGCCAAGTACTTCACTCAAAAGGGTAAACGGAACTGGATTTTCTTCGGAAATTCCCCGGAAGGAAAGTGCTTGACTCTCCTTAACGTCGCTTCAATCAGAATAAAACACTATACCAAGGTCAGAAACGATGCTAATCCTTACGACCCGGTATGGCAAGCTTATTTTGACGAAAGGGATAAAAAGGTTGTTCGTGGAAGCATAATGCACTCCAAGGAGGTCAGACTCTTGTGGCAACGTCAGAATGGAAGGTGTCCTGCCTGCGGACAACGTCTTGGGAGCAACTCGGAATGGAAAATATTCCAGCGTGACTGGAACACACACCATATCCAATCGAGAGTCCAAGGCGGAACCGATGTGGAAGACAACCTTACTCTTCTCCATGCTAACTGCCACAGACAACACCATGCCTGCAATGGCATATGATTCTCAGTTTTGCACCGGGTATCGCCAATGCGATGCTTTACAAAGGCTTGAGCCGTATGAGGGGAAACTCTCACGTACGGTTCTTAGGGGGGAAAGAGCGGGAAACCGCTCCGCCCTACCCGACACTGCAAATGCCGGGTTTGTCGCAATAAAAAATGCCTATTTCAGCGGGTCGGCGATCGCGCTGGCCATTCTCGATGGAGAGGATGGCGAGGGTCTCGACGCCGACTTCGCTATCACAAG
>JAQUYY010000299.1 GCA_028691575.1 Candidatus Gastranaerophilales bacterium | reverse complement strand
TGAACAATTTGATGGAACAACCCTCTTTTCCTCTGTTTGATTGGATTGAAATAGAAACATTGAATAGATGTAATAATGATTGTTCTTTTTGTCCTGTAAACAGACACGTCGATCCTAGGGAATTTAAGAAAATGGATGATGAATTATTTAATTCAATTATTATGCAGCTAAAAGACTTGGATTATGCCGGTAATATCGCTATTTATTCCAATAACGAGCCTTTAATGGACAAACGATTGGTGGATTTTTTAAAGATCGCAAAGGAAAATTTACCAAAAGCCAACCATTTTCTGTTTACTAACGGTACTCTCATAACTGTTGATAAATTTGTTGAAATTATGAAATATTTGGATAAACTTACTATCGACAATTACAATGACGATTTCGTTTTAAATCCGCCAGTTAAGGAGATTAGTAATTTTATAAAACAACATCCTGAATATCAGGATAAAGTCGTTATTGATATGAGAAAGAAAAATGAGATTTTGAGCAGTCGTGGAGGACAGGCAAATAACAGAAAAAATATCTATCACCTGAAATCAAAATGTGTTTTACCATTTATTCAAGTGATCATAAGACCTGACGGTAAGCTGTCATTGTGTTGTAACGATGCTTTAGGTGATATGACACTCGGTGATTTAACAAAAGAGAATTTAATTGATATTTGGCGAGGTAAAAAATATACCGGCATTCGTAAAGCTTTATTAGAATCAAGACAAAATATTGATTTATGCAAAAATTGTGATTCTATATATAGAATCTTCCCGGGAATTAAATAGTTACGCTAGGATATAATATGTTTAAGAGTATAAAAAAAGTAAAAAGTTTAAGTGTGCAAGAATGGCTTGTGCTAAACCCGCAAAATTATAAATATATTAAAGAAGAGCTGATTTTTCCCGAAACAGAGGTTGAATATCAAACTTTTAAAACTTTGTTTGATACAGATATAAATTTTAGAGCGCAAAAACGAAAAATTTTGCCATTTTATGTAAGAAGCATCAAAAACGGCAAATGCTATACCCGTAACGGACTTGTCTTTACTCATGATGATTATGCTTTAAAAGAATATTCTTGCGAAGAAATTCATCCGTTTACTAAAAAACGCCGATATAAGCTGAATAAACCTAAAAAAATTGCCGGCAAAGTTGCACTTTTATCAATTGACCCCATTCATACAAGTTATTATCACTGGATAATTGAATCTCTGCCAAGGCTCTATCTGATTGAAAAAAGCTCATTTAAGCCTGACAAATACATCGTTTGCAATATCACGAAATTCCAAAAACAAGCCCTCGAAATGCTCGGCATATCAGAAAATAGAGTCATTGAAACCGAGAATAATCATTTGATTCAGGCTGATGAGCTTATTGCCACTGATTTAATAAATAATTTTGAGCTGATTTATTTTAAAGATATTCAATATTTCTCAAAAAAATACTTTCCTGACTGGATTTGCGATTTTTACAGGGAAAAATTTGTTTCTCAAGTAGAAAAAACAAAGCCTAAAAAAATATATATATCAAGAAACTCAACTAAAAAAAGTGCTTATAGAAAAGTTTTAAATGAAGATGAAATACTTAAATGCCTGGAATCAAAAGGTTTTAAGTCTTATAAATTGGAAGATATACCTTTAAAAGAACAAGTAGAATTGTTTGCAAATGCTGAAATTATTGTTTCGCCTCATGGTGCAGGGCTTACAAACCTTGTATTCTGCCCCTCATCAACAAAAGTGGTTGAATTTTATTCTCCAAATTACACCGATATTAGGCAAAGAATCATCGCAGATACCTTAAACATAGAATACAGATATATTTTGGGAGAAAAACTGTCCGACAATGTTGAACCTCAGTTTGAAGATGTTTATTTAGATATAAACAAACTTGAAAAAACTCTAAAAGACATTGAAAATCCTCAAAAATTGACCCCTCTCAAAAAAGATATGGCTATTGTACTCGGTACGACAGGAAATAGAACATTTGCAGCTGCAAATGTCTTGATGGGCTTAAAAAAATATCTTAAAAATACGAATTTCGAAATTATTATTTATATTCAGGATGTCAGCAAAAAAGACAGAAAACTTCTATACAGCATTTTACCTTGTAGGTTTATTGATTATAAACTCCCAAATGCCGATGAAATAAGAGAAAAAACTAAAAAACGCTATACAGAGCTTTCCTATTCAAGGTACGAATGCTTTAACCTTTTGGATTACTACAAAAAAGTGCTTTGGCTGGATATTGATATCCTTATTCAAAAAGATTTAACTGAATTTATAAACTCGACATCAAACGGGATAGCTCTTTGGCAGTCTAAAGTGAGAACAGGTTTTAATTTTACCGAAAAAATTGAATCTTATAATATGGATGTTCCGTTTTATAACCTGGGAATTATGCTGATAACGGATGATTTGCCAAATTACAAAAAATTGACAAAATGGTGTTACGATAAAACTGCAGAGTACGGAAAGTATCTTGTTTGTGCTGATCAAGGTATTATTAATATAATGATTCAGGAATTTAATTTGGAGGTTAACAAACTTCCGGAAGATTTTAATTTTCATCCCGAAGAAGGGAAAAAGCCTGAAAATGCTGTTATTTTACACCCTTATGCAGAAGAAAAATTCTGGAATTTCTATTTTAATTATAAAGAATGGAATGAAAATAACCAAAAATGGATAGTGATGGGCGGTACTCCTTACAAAGGTAAA
>JAQUYY010000298.1 GCA_028691575.1 Candidatus Gastranaerophilales bacterium | reverse complement strand
CCGTCCCAATCTTTAGCAGCTACACATCCTACTGTATTTGCAACATTAGGAATAGCTGAAATACCTGCTGTAAATAGACCTGCTGCAGCAATAAACGGTAATGCAGCACCACCTGTAACCGCTGTTAACGCTATTGCTCCGCCTATCACTAAAGCTGATTTTATCGGATGCTCTACAATCCCTTTTACCATATTTACAGCGCCTTGTCCGACACCTTTAATTAAATTTTTTCCAAATTCCAATAATGAAAATTTACCGTCATTAGATTTATCAACCGTCTGACTTGTGCTTTGAGCAACTGCACCCTGACTTTGAAAAGTCGTTGTATCAGCAGCAGTTGTTGCTGTAGCAGTTTTGCTTGCATTGATATCACTAATTATTGATGATATCTCTGCATCAAAATTATCGGCGGACTTTAACCCGTTTTGCATTTGATATTGCTGGTTGATATTATTGTTATAATTCCCCTGCAATGAACCATAATTTGTTGATAACATCTATCCATCCCCTTTAATTGCTAAATTAATCCCTAATAAACAAAATTTATACTTTTGTCCCTTATTTTAATAAAAACATTCATTATTGAAGTATTGCTTTTTGACGTTTAAATATTAACTTTTGTTAACAGTTTATAAAAACTATCGTATAACTATATAGATAGATTAATAAATAGTAGTTTTTAATTACTTATTAAAGCTAATGTTTTTTGAATAAAAAATGTTATTATTTAAAACATAAAGGTAGGGATTGACTAGATGTAGTTAGTCTCTACCGAATAAAACAAAAACTCCCGAGGGGAGATATAATACATAAAGGGTGCTCCTATCTTAGTTTGAACTGTGCTTAGCACGGTTGATATAAAGGTAGAGGGTGCCCTATTTTTATTCTTCTGTTTCTTCTTCAGATTTTATAACAATACCCATTTTCCCCAATTCTTTAGAGGCTTTTGCCGAAAACGGAGTATCTGCATAATTTTCTAAAACTGTTTGATAACACTCAATTGCTTCATCAGTAAATTCTCTATCCTTGTAAAGATTTCCGGCTTTATAATACAGCGGAGCAAATTCCGGAGAAGCTCCGGATAGTATGGCAGTGTCAAGTTTTAATTTTATATCTATCAAATTTTGATTATCTTCCGGCGAAAAAAGTGATGATGAATAAACTTTTTTTGTTAAAACTTCAATATCTGTAGTAACTTTTGTTAATTCTTCTGGAGATAATCCGCCTTTTGAGCTTTTTCTGGCAGCAAAAGCAGAATCAGATGCACAAATAACAACAATTAAAAATATAAAAATTATGCTGACTAATTTTTTCATAAACTCTCTTTTTCACACTCATTGATAATAGTTTACAATATATGTATACGTGATGACCTCAATTAAATATATGATATACTAAATTTTTATTAGATAAAGTTTTTTATGAATTTAAGTAAAATGCAAAAAAAATATTCACTAAGAGAAAAAATTAGCCAGATGTTTATTTTGGGCTTTAAAAATAATGATTTATCAAAGATAAATAATGCAATTAAAGCCAATTTGGGCGGTATTATTTTCTTTGCCGAAAATATTGAAACAAGAGTTCAAACGCAAGATATTATAAGTAAATTTCAGCAAAATGCACCTATTCCTCTGTTTATTTCTATTGATCAAGAAGGCGGACTTGTTGAAAGGACTATACGGCTTGAAGATAAAATAAATTACCTGCCGCAAATGGCTTTGGCTAATCTTGACGAAACCGACATCAAAATTCATACGGAAATTTTGACGAAAGAGCTTCTGTCAATGGGATTCAATATGAATTTTGCTCCTGTTTTAGATGTTAATACAAATGCGTTAAATCCGATAATCGGAACAAGAGCATTCTCTCAAAATACCGATGAAGTTATAAAAAATTCAAAATATGTTATTGATGTGCTTCAAAAAAACGGTGTTATTTCTGTGGGGAAGCATTTTCCCGGGCATGGAGAAGCATTTGTTGATTCACACATTGATTTGCCTGTTATTGATTTAAGTATCAAAAATTTAGAAAAAAATCATATCAAACCATTCGAAATTGCGATTAAAAATGGTCTTGATTGTCTGATGGCTGCTCATGTAAATTATAAAGCCTTTGATGAAAATTTACCTGCTTCACTTTCTGAAAATGTCATCAAAAAATATTTAAGAGAGAAACTTAATTTTCAAGGACTTGTGATTTCAGATGACATGGTTATGGGGGGAATAACAAATCACTACAAGGATTTAGATGCATGTATTATGGCAATAAAAGCAGGGGTTAACATTTTTATCTTTAGAGATTTAAAAATGGAATTGATTAATAAAATTGCAAACATTGCACAAAATGATGTGGAACTGGAAGCCAAAATAAATGAATCTTTTGACAAAATTTTATTCATAAAAAATAAATATAGCCTCTCAAGATCAAACAATTTCAATATTGATAAAGATTTTATTGAAAATTCAAAAAAAACATTAGAAAATATTTCCCTAAAATCACTAAAAATAATGAACGAAGAAAAATTTTTCTCAATAAAAAATAAAAAAACTTTGATACTATTTCCTGACAGAAAAAATATATATAATTACAGTTTTGATAAAAAAAGTTTGAAAGATTTTCTGCCGACTGCAGATGAAATAATTTATTCTCTAAATCCTAATGAAAAAGAAATTAAAAAAATAAAAAACCAAATTAATGATTATGATGCT
>JAQUYY010000297.1 GCA_028691575.1 Candidatus Gastranaerophilales bacterium | reverse complement strand
TGGCCCGCGAAGAAAAATTGGCGCAGTATTTTGAAAAAAGCAAATTAAACCGCGTTGAAGGCGTTATTAAAGGTAAAAATCAGCCGTTGGGAATAATCACTTCCGGTATCGCTTATTTGCACGCGCAAGAGGCGATGGAAGAATTGGGCGTCGGTTTGCCGGTGTTGAAATTGGGGATGTTTCATCCTCTGCCGGAAAAAAAGATCCGTGATTTCATCAAGGGGTTGAAAAAGGTTTTGGTGCTGGAAGAAATGGAGCCCTATTTGGAAAAGAGGATCCAGATGCTGGCCAAGGATGCCAATTGCAAATTGGAGATCCGCGGGGTCGATTGGCGCACGCAGGTCGGCGAGATGAAGCCGGAGATCGCGGCCGAAATGATTGCCAAATTCACGGGCAAAAAATACACTCTGCCCAAATTCGCGCCCAAATTTGAACTGCCGGCGCGACCGCCGCAATTGTGCCCGGGATGCCCGTATTGGCTGGTGTTTGCCGCGGTGAAAAAGGCGGTGGATACCGGCAAGGTGATTTTTGGCGGCGATATCGGCTGTTATATGATCGGCGCCCTGCCGCCGCACGAGCTCTACGATTATATGTTTTGCATGGGATCGTCAATCGGCATCGCCCACGGGATTAAAAAAGCCGCCGCGGATCAAAAAGTAATCGCGTTCATCGGCGACGCCACGTTTTTTCATAGTGGCATTGAGGGATTGCTCAACGCGGTTTATAACGGCTCCAACCCCTTGATCATTATTATGAACAATGACATCACCGCGATGACCGGCCATCAGCCGCATCCGGATTCCGTCGGTGCGGTTCATCCGATCCCGATTGAAAATATGGTGCTGGCTTGCGGGGTCAAACCGGAAAATATGAAAATCATTGACCAGGGCCAATCCGAAGAGTTTATCGCCGCGGTGCGCGAATTTGTTGACAAGCCCGAAGTGAGCGTGATCATCGCCCGCCGCCCGTGCAAGTTTGTGGAAAAGAAGGAATAGTATTTTGTATTTGAGGTCGTTCCCCTGCGTAATCGCAGGGGTGCGACCTCGGTAA
The DNA here is from genome assembly GCA_028691575.1 of Candidatus Gastranaerophilales bacterium. Taxonomy (GTDB): domain Bacteria; phylum Cyanobacteriota; class Vampirovibrionia; order Gastranaerophilales; family JAQUYY01; genus JAQUYY01. The sequence goes on along the minus strand of JAQUYY010000297.1, from coordinate 1,661 downwards.
ACTGTATTTTGATTTGTATTTATATCCGTAAGGGCGAATGATTATTCGCCCTTTTGCGTTCAAATGCGGGCGGGCATAAAGCCGCGCCCCTACAATTCAAAACGTATTGCGCGTACATATTCAAATATGTAATTGAATACGTACATCTTTTGCATCTTTACATTTCTTTAATAAAATTATAGAACGGAGATATGGCAGAACGCGACGAAAGGAATAAAATGGTTAGGGCACATTTAAGCCCTAACTGTCCCGCAGGAAGAACGAAGCGATCCGCCCGTGTTAATGCGGGAAAGCGAAATTAGTTTTTTTAAAATGGCATATTCAGGGAGATTAGTATGAGAGATGGAAAACATAAAGATGGAAAGCATCCCCAAAAAAAAGAACCGATTGTTTTTGTCGAAGCGATAAAGAACGAGTCTGGGGGCAGGATATGTCGCGTAAATAGCGGCGGTAAAATCCAATACGGACTGGTTCCTTGCCAAAAAGCGATATTGAAGGAGTGTTGATATTTTGAGACACTCTTTTTTTATTGATAAATTGGGAAATTTTTAATAGTATGAAGTTGTAAGAGTTAATAAATGCAAGTTTACCAAGGTTGCACCTTGCCGTGCTCGTCAAGGAACGACCTTTAAAATACGAATGCTATGGCAAACAAAAAAAATATCAAATCAAAGAAAGAAATTAAAACAGAAAAAAACAACAGAGTGTTTAATTGCGTCATCGTGGGGACCGGCGGGCAGGGGTTGATCACTTTGCTGGAGGTGTTGTCGGACGCGGCGATCAAAAGCGGGCTGGATGCCAAAACCTCCGAATTGCACGGGTTGTCCCAGCGGGGCGGATCGGTGGAGGTGCACATCAAATTCGGCAAGAAGGTTTTTTCGCCGCTGGTGGAAGCCAAGAAGGCGGATTTGATCGTGGGGCTGGAAATGCAGGAATGCTTAAAGGCGGCGTATTTTAGCGGGCCGCAAACGCAGTACCTCATAAATAAGACTGAAGTGGCTATCCCGGGCAAGCCGTTGCTGGCCGAGGAGGAAATAATCGGCAACTTGAAAAAGTTCACCAAAAAAATTGAGGTGATTGACGCCAACGGCATTTGCCAAAAAGAATTGGGAACGCCGGCGGTAGCGGGAGTGTATTTGCTGTGTTTGGCGGCATTCAAAAATTTGATTCCGCTGTCGCCGGATTCAATGCGGGAAGCCATCAAATCATCGGTGGCGGCAAAGCATTTGGAAGTTAATATGAAGGCGTGGGAATTGGCGAAAAAAAACGCGCAATAATGTTTTTGTATTTGTAGGGGCGAAAAATCTTTCGCCCGTATTTGAATTTAATCAAAGGGCGAATAATCATTCGCCCCTACAATCCGAACACAAAATACAAAAATTAAAAAATCCGGCGCTTGCTTGCCGGATTTTTGATCTTAAATCTTAAATCTTGGAATTTATTCGCCGATCTTTTCAATGTCGGCGCCCAGGCTACGGAGTTTTTCGTCAAACTTTTCCGAACCGCGTTCAATGTTTGAGATGTTTTCCACGACGGTTTGGCCCTGGGCGATCAGCGCCGCCAGGGTGAGCGCGGTGCCGGAGCGGATGTCGGAAGCGTCCACGGTGGTGCCGGACAATTCGGTTTTGCCGAAGATCAGCGCGCGGTGCGGATCGGTGATT
>JAQUYY010000296.1 GCA_028691575.1 Candidatus Gastranaerophilales bacterium | reverse complement strand
TAGCCTTCTAAAGCATTCATATAATCTTCACCTGTCGCTTCAACAGTCGATGCTTCTACATTATCAAATATAGTATTACTATTTGCATTATTAGCACCTTGTTGTTTGGCATTTACATCTTCATGACCCTTGACTTGATTAAATATGTTAGTCAAATTAGTAACATTCTTGGCGCCTCGGTCTGTTGACGCAACTTTTAAGTATTTTTCCATTTCATCAAAATCATTTTTAAACCAATATTGTCCGACTTTTCCGTCGCGTTCTTCTTTACCGCCGCAATTATCTGCAAAATAAATAGCGGTAGCTAATTCATCAACAGAAAGACTGCTTGCATCACCATCGAGTCCCATCATAATAGAATTATTTGCTATATCGGCAAATCCGGATGCTTTTAATTTTTCAGGATCTTTTAATAATTCTTCGGCTGTTTTTTTTGCAGCCGCCATATAATCTGTTCCATAGCCGTTAACATTATAGTTAAAACTCATAAATCTCTCTCCTTTTTTATTGCAAATATCTCTCTTGATAAATTAATAAAAACAATTAATTAAATATGATTGCCATGTTTGAAAGCAATTTTTTGAGAGTATAAAAAACTTACAAAAGCTAAAATTCAGCATTGGCAAGCAATAACAATTATATAGGATATATATAATTGTTATTTAACAAAACTTAATATTTCGTTTGGTTAATTATGAAGCAGTCTTCTATTAAGATTAGTAACGTTATTTGTTTACTAATGCAATTGTTGAGTAAATTTGGTTTTTATATTAATATGTTGCTCCTTGAATAAACACTTTAATAAGCCCAAATAGAAAAGCACCTTTTAAGGTGCTTTTCTGCTGTCTCTCGCTTTGTCATGCTGAATTTATTTCAGAATGACAATTTATTGTCTTGATAATTGGGCATAGTATATAGTTGATATTGTTGAGTCGTATATAGTTTTCTTTGGTAATAGGCAACAATTAAAAAAAGTATTTACCTTCAAATACAATTTCAGCATTACCTGTCATAAAAACATGATTTCCTAAATTATCGCAATTCCATTCAATTTCAAGTTGACCGCCCGGCAGATCTGCCAGAACTTTGTTTTCCGTCAAGTTATTCGAAATTGCAGCAACAACAGTTGCACAAGATCCTGTTCCACAGGCTAAAGTTATTCCGCAACCTCTTTCCCAAACATCAATTTTGATGTGATTTTTTGAAATTATTTTCACAAATTCAACGTTTGTTTTTTCAGGAAAAAATTCGCTTTTTTCTAATAATGAACCATATTCTAGAGCTAATTTTTTTGTATCTTCATCTGTAAATATAATGCAATGAGGATTTCCCATACTTACTGCATTTATTTTAAATTTTTTATCCCCAATTTCTACGAGATACTCAAGAACTTTATTAGTTTCAATGTTTGTCGGAATTTTTTTAGAATCCAAAATCGGTGCGCCCATATCAACTTTTACCCTGCCATCAGCCAAAATTTCCGGTGTAATGACTCCTGCTAGAGTGTTTACGGTAAATTTGTTTTTTTTAATAATATTATTCTCTTTTATATATTTTGCAAAACACCGAATGCCATTACCGCACATTTGAGGTTCTGTCCCGTCAGAATTAAAAATTCTCCATGCAGTATCGGTCGTTGATTTCATATCCTCGGGATTGATAATAATCAAACCGTCTGCGCCAACGCCAAAATTTCTGTCGCACATTTTTATGGCTAAAGTATTGTAATTTAAATTATTTTTTTTAATTTCTGCATCTTCAACCAAAATAAAATCGTTTCCGATGCCATGCATTTTTACAAAATTTATTGAATTTTCCATGTCTAAAACCTTTTGTTTATCTATTTTTATTAATTGTATATTAATTTTTAAGTTTTTGAAAGCAACATTTCTTTTGTGCTGTCATTTTTTGAACTTTTGAAGGCTAATTTAATGTCATATCTTGTTATTATACCTTTTAAAGAATTTTTATCATCTGTTACAATAAGCCAATTTACATTGTTTAAATGCAAATCTAAAAGCGCATCAAAAAGAGGCTTGTCTTCTTCTATTAATACGGGATTTGGATTCATAAACTTGTCTACCGGGGTGTTTTCAAGTTGATTTTCAATAAAAGCATCGTCAATGTCAGATTTTGTAATAATTCCAATGACTTTATTATTTTTATCAACTACGGGGAAACCACAATGTAATGTATTAGTGACAAGTTTTATCGCCGATTTTAGAGGCATTCCTTTTCGAAGAGTTGTGACTTTTTTGCTCATTCTATCCTTAACTTTATAATTTTCTAAATTATTGGGACTGTTATTTTAGTGGAATTTATAAATAAGGGTAGAATAAATCGGCGGACAAGCAAGTTTTTCGGCAATCAAATCTGCAATTGCAGCACTAAGCATAATCGGAAGAATATGGGTATAATCACCCGTCATTTCAAAAACTATGATAACCGCAGTAATAGGAGTTCTTACAACTGCCGATAAAAAAGCCCCCATTCCGACAAGTGCAGCTAAAGTCAAATCAACATTAACGTTAAAAATTGTATTACTTGCAAATCCGACAAAATAGCCCAAAAAAGACCCCAGCATTAATGTTGGCAAAAATATCCCGCCCGCTGCACCTGAGCCAAAACAAAATGCTGTTGCGAAAAATTTTCCGATAAAAATTAACGCCACAAACATTAATGTATATTTTCCAAATAATAGTGAAGAAATAGCATTGTTTCCCGTTCCT
>JAQUYY010000034.1 GCA_028691575.1 Candidatus Gastranaerophilales bacterium | reverse complement strand
CTTTAAAAATCGAAATGGCATCGCCTATATTTTTAGCTCTAAAAAACACCCATGCTATTACAACTGACAAAAAAGTGATTGTCCATGCTAAAAATTTTGGCATGGATATTTTTAACTTATTCCAACTATGATTGATTACGAGATAAATACCATGCAAAGCTCCCCATATAATATATGTCCACCCTGCACCATGCCATAACCCCCCCAGCAGCATTGTAATCAGTAAATTTTTTATGCGAGAAAACTCCCCTTTGCGATTGCCTCCTAAAGGTATATAGAGATAATTTTTCAAAAAGGAAGATAGTGTAATATGCCATCTTCGCCAAAAATCAACTATTGATAAAGCTTTGTAAGGCGAATTGAAATTTATCGGCAAATTAATATTCAGCATTAATCCTAGCCCGATAGCCATCTCCGAATATCCTGAAAAATCGAAATATAATTGCAAAGTATATCCCAATGCTCCTGTCCAGGCTTCAATAAATGTAGCTGTGCTTGCATTGTCAAAAATTAATTTAACCCATGGTGCCAAGGTATCAGCAATAATGACTTTTTTAAACAATCCAATGCTAAAAATAGCTACACCTAACGCCATATTTTTATATGAAAATACAAAATTCTTTAATTTGGAAAATTGAGGAATTATATCTTTGTGATGAAGAATCGGACCGGCTATAAGATGAGGGAAAAATGTTACAAACAAACTATAAGTAAGTAAGCTGTAGTTTTTCGTTTCGCCCCTATATGCATCAACGAGAAATGCAATTTGTGTAAATGTGAAAAATGATATGCCTAAAGGAAGAATAATTTCAGGAACAAAAAACGATGATGAAAAAGTATCGTTTATTGAACTTAAGAAAAAGCCTGTATATTTGAAATACCCAAGAAGAACAAGATCTATTAAAATTCCAAATGCCAGTAGATATTTGTTGAGCGATTTTTCAATTGCAGTACCAATGGTATAATTAAACAAAATTGAACAAAGCAATAGCGGTAAATATCTGACATCCCAGTAAGAATAAAAACCCAAAGAGGCTATTACAAGTGAAAGCGTAGCAAGCTTTGTTAACCGAAATTTTGCAAGTGTATAAAAAATAATGAGTGTGATCGGTAAAAATATAAAAATAAATTCATAAGAATTAAATAACATACACATAATTCCTTGTTTATGACAATTCTTTTAATTGTTAATATGTTAATTATATTTTAAAATTAGATTTGAAAAAGAGTCCAACAGGGCAGTAGTTCTGTATATAAATGTATAATCATTAAATTATCCTTTTTCAAGGATAAAGCATATAAACAGGTTAAGTCTTTTGTTAAAATGCAAATATTACGGGATTTGCGTCAAGATTAAATGCCTCAAAGTTTATTAATCTGTCTTATTCTATTTTGTATAATAACAGGAATTGTCTTTTTTATTTAATGCTAAATTATATACATCTATTAATTTTTGATAATGTAAATCTGCTCCATAAAGTTTTTTTACTTTATTTTTGCCATTTCCCCCTAATTTAGCCGCTAAATTTCTATCATTATAAAGTTTTTCCATATAAATTTTTAATTCACAAGAATTTCCGGGCTCAAAGGTAAAACCATTTTTGCCATGATCTATCATTTCAGGAATACCTCCTATTCTGCTTCCAATAGCAGGCTTTGACCAATTAAAAGCTTCCATAACACCTCGTGGAAAATTTTCAAACCAATTACAGGGAAGTATAGCTGCTATACAATTTTTATATTCCTCTTCAAGCTCACTATTATTTTTAAAGCCCAAAAATTCAACATTAGACAAATTCATTTTCTTAGCTAATTGTTTTAAATTTTCTTCTTCATCTCCGGATCCTGCAATGCGAATTTTTGCCTGAGGGAGCATGTTTGCAGCTTCAAGTAAAGTATGTACGCTTTTTTCACCTGATAAACGTCCTGCATAGAAAAAATAATCTTTATCAGAATATTTGGATGAATTATCAATATCTTCATCATTTAGAAAATTATTTATTAAAACAAGTCGTTCCTCCTTTATGCCTGATTTTTTAGCAATATCATAAATCGCTTCACTAAGACAGATGAAGTAAGAAATTTTATCGTAAAATTTTCTAAATCGGTTAAATAAGTATTCTGATGTAACAATTGCACTTTTTGAATAACTATTATCTTTGCACTTATTTATTAAACAGTAAAAAGGATTACCTGAAAGGCAGAGATCGTTTTTGCAATAATCTTTTCCTTTCATCATTGTTCCACTGGGGCAAAATAAGCGACAATCTCTTAAAGTCATAACTACAGGAACTTTATTTTTTTCACAAATATTAATCACCGAAGGGCTTAAATGATAATAAATATTGTGGCAATGAACAATATCAGGCTTTATTTCCTTTAAAAATATTCCCAGCTTTTTTTCAGCTTCTTTGTTATATAAGGGTCTAAATAGGTATTTTAAAGAATCGATTTTTGATAAAGTTCTATAATCAATATATTGTGGAAAATTTGAACTAAATTTGTAATTTTGTTCAAAAAAGGGTTCTTTATTTGTTGAATAAAAATAAATTTCATGATTTTTTTTGCGAAGTAACTGAGCTTCCTGGTAAGCCGATTTTTCAGCTCCGCCAAGACTTGTAAAAAAATTTTGAACTATTAAAATCTTCATTTTTCTAATTTTACCTTTTGCTTTGTCAATAACTCATAACTTTGAATTAATTTTTTAGAATGATGTTCGGCATTGTAAAATTTTTCTACCATATTTCTTCCATTTTTACCCATATTAATAGCCGAATTTTTATCCTGATTCAGCCTATATATTGCATTTGCAAGCTCATCTATATTACCCGGTTCGAAAGTTATTCCGTTTATTCCATCTTTAATTATTTCAGCTATTCCGCCAATATTACTTCCAATAACAGGCTTGCCTAATGCAAAAGATTCAACGATTGTAAGTCCGAATGCTTCAAGACAATTGCTTGGAAGAATTGAAGCAATACAATTTTTATATTCTTTTTTGAATTCTTCTCCCGTTTTAAAACCAATAAATTCTACATTTTTAAGGTTGTTTGCTCTCGCCATTTTCTTTAAATTTTCCTCTTCCTGCCCAACTCCTGCTATGCGAAGTTTTATATCAGGTAATTTTTCCATTGCTTTTAATAAATAGTGAACTCCTTTCTCTCTTGATAATCTTCCGGCATAGAGAAAATATTGTTGAGAATCATAATCAGGAACATCTTGTAAATACAAATCACTTACATAATTAGGAATTATAGCCATTTTATTTGTATCTATACCTGCTTTAACAGCGAAATCATACATAGCTTGACTTGGACAAATAAAATAATCTATTTTGTCCATATATTTTCTGTAAAGATATATTTTAAACATTGAAATAGTTGCATTAACAGCATTTTTGCCTTTGCATTTGTTTGAAATGCAATTAACAATATTATTCATAATATTGTTTGATAGACAAAATGCTTTATCACAATAAATATTTCTACTTCTCATTAAATTGGACGGACATACAAATTTTACCCCGTGCAATGTTGAAATTATTGGAATATTTTTTTTACTGCAAACATCAATTATTGAAGGAGTAAGATAATAAAGAATGCTGGAAATATGAACCAGATCAGGTTTTATTTCGTTAATATATTCTTCAAATTTTTTCTTTGCGTTATTATCATAAAAAAAGTTAAAGAAATTTTTAAATTGATGCAATTTAGATGAATTTTTCATATTTAAATATTCCGGAAAATACTTTAAATATTTATAATTTTCTTCAAAATCGGAACCTGTATTTGTTGCAAAGAAAAAAACTTTGCATCCTTTTTTTTCCAAAAGTTGCGATATATTAATAATATAAGTTTCAGCTCCTCCAAGTGGTTTTAAAAAATCATTTACAAATAAAATTTTCATCATTATGCTCCGATTTTAATATATTAAGACTGATTTCAATTAAAATATTAAAAAATATAAAAATTAAAATCTATAATAAAGTGGCTAAGATTTTAGTATTTTGAAATTAGCCCCATTGGAAAAAAATTTTTTTATTATTAGGAATAGTGCAACTGATAAGATTTTAGCATTATTAATATTTTCTATTTATTAAAGAAAACTGATTTTTATTTTATCTTCAATTTTAAGCATTATAAAATCAGTTATTTATTTAAAAATCATCGCTATATAAAATTTTTAATTTATATCCGGTAACTTGGGCAAAAAATAATCTAATTATAAATTAAATAACCGGTTAATTTTAAATTGACAACAGGGTAATTTACTTGAAAAACAAATTCAATTAGTTTTGAAATTGCAAAAAAATTTAAAACTTGAAATCAAATGTTTAATTAAATAAGGAAAAAAAGATGAAAAAACTAAAAATACTTCTTGTATTGATTTTGCTGCAATTACAGGTTTTATCTGCAAATGCCAATGATTCTAATCAATACGATTTTTTAGAAAATAGTGAAAATAAGACTATTTTATTAAATGCAAGTAAAAGCTTTCAAGCCAGAAAATATGTTCTTGGTCCAAACGATATAATAAGTATTTCGATTTATGGAGTTCCTGAATTTAAACAAGAACAAGTCAGGATACAACCCGACGGAAAAATAGTTATCATGCCTTTAGGTGCGTTCAATGTTTCGGGGCTTACCATTGATAAATTTCAAGAATTATTGGTTGAAAAATGCCAATATTATATAAAGAAACCCATAGTTTCTGTAAAACTAATACAAAGCAGACCTTTTGTTGTTTATATAACCGGGGCAGTAGTAAACCCCGGAAGTTATGAACTTAACACAACCACTAATGCTTCACAATATTTTAGTAAACCGGAGGCTTCTATTGAAAGGAAAAGCCCTCTTCTCTCAAATGTATTGATTGCAGCAGGAGGTATAGAATATGATGCAGACCTTAGACATGTTAAAATTATCAATGAATATGACAATTCTAAACAAGAAGTTGATCTTTTAGATTTAATAGAAAATGGGCATTCTTCTCAAGATATATACTTAACGGCCGGTGATAGCATTCATGTGCCCAAATTACTTACACCATTGGCTTTAAGCGAAGAAGAATATAAAAAATATGTGAGCGCAACTTTTTCGCCCAAACAAGTTCCTGTAAAAGTTCTTGGATATATTAACAAGCCTGGACTTATAAAATTGGAAACTGCTGATTCTTTAGATCTTAATAGTGCAATCAGCGCAGCCGGTGGATATTTCAATGATTCCGCATATGCTCCCAAAAAAGTTTTTATAAGCAGAGTTGATAATAATGGAAAATTTGTCACTCAAAAAGTTAATCCAATGCAACAAAATGTCATGCTACGCCCTCACGATATTGTTTATGTACCGGAAAAAACACGACCACTCATAGGAAAATCGTTTGATTATATAGCAAGACTTGTTAGTCCGGTTAGCTCTGTAGCCGGTGGTTATAATAATTGGGCTTTAATGTTTGATCCTCAAAGATATAGATGATTTTATAATAAGAAAGGTTTGATAATGAAAAATAAACTTATATCACTTATATTAAAGGAAAAAAATATAATACTATATGGACTGTTTTCATCAGTTGTATTATTCCTTATTTACTTACTATTCCTATATACTCCTCTTTATTACACAACAGCAAGTCTTTTTATAAAAAATATTCCAAAACAAGATGTAATAACAAACTATGGTGGTGGATCTATTGTCAGATCTGAAAGCGGATATAGTAATCCTTTATTTAACCTTGTAAAAATATTGGAATCAGAAACACTTTCATCCCGAATTTATGAAAAATTAAAAGATAAATATAAAAAAGATCTTTCTGTATTAGGCGTAAATTCAAAAGAAAATTGGCATGGCGTTTTTTTGAACATGCTATCATCAAAAGTTGAACCCTCTACGGATATAATCAATATTTCGCTAAAATGGTCAAATAAAAAAAATACTTCAGAATTATTAAATATAGTTATCGAAGAATTTAAAAATGAAAACTTAAGCATCAGAAAAAGTGTAGAAACGAAACAAAGAAAATATTTGGATATTCAGCTTGCAAATATTGAAGATAAGCTTGATACCGTAAGAAGAGAAATAAAAGATTTTAAACTAACGAATATGGCAGTAGATGTAAATAATGAAATCACCGAACTTACAAAGGCTCGTGTTGATCTTGAAAAACAAGCTGAAATTTTAAAAAGTGAACTCGTCTATTCTGACAAAAAACTTGCTGATTTTTCAAAACAAATCGGTTTTCCGGATGCACAGAGTGTATTAAAATCAACAGCTATAGGCGGAGATCCATATCTCGTGGATTTAAGTCGCAAATTGTCAGCAGCTCAACAACTTCATGCCAACTTAAGCGCAAATTTTACACCCAATTTCCCCGAAGTTTTAGCGGTAAAAAATGAAATAATAGAAATAAAAAATGATATAGGAAAAAGACAAGAACAATCATTAGAAAAATTCATTATAACAAGAGGTCTATATGATAAGCCCTCTCAAGATATTGCTACTGATCTGGCAAGAGTTCAAGCGGAAAAATTTTCTATTCAAGGTCAACTTAATGCTTTAAATAAAGGGATTAAAAACATTCGAAAAAGAGAAGCCCAAATTCCGACTAAGATATTAGGACTGGAGCAACTTCAAAAAGAAGAAGATGCTCTTAAATCGGCTTATAATAGCGTAAAACAAAAACAACTTGAAGCCCAAATCAAAGAAAATGAAATTGTTGATAACATTATAATTTTAAATAATCCTTCATCGGCATCATATCTTTTTAGCCTTTTAGTTCTTAAATTTTGTGGATTTATGTTGCTTGGATTTATGGCAGCACTCGGAATTATTTGGATTAAAGATGATATAGAAGATAAATGGACTGATTCCGGCGAAATAGAAAATGTTACCGGTAAAAGTGCATTAGGAGCAATTCCCTGGCTGAAAAATTCAAATTTTGAATTTAATTCCTTCATTCAAAATTCGAATTCTATAATGGGACTTGCTTATGGAAATATTGCATTTAATATAATCAGAAAATCCAATGCTGAAAATGTAAAAATAATTTCATTTATTTCCACAACAGATTCTCGAAACGAATCTTCAATTACCTCCAACATGGCTTTAACTTTTGCGGGATTGAATAAAAAAGTGATTTTAGTAGATACAGATTTTACACAACCTGCTAAATTGTTTAACAGCCTTAATTTGCCTGTTTCTATGATTAAAAAAGACATTTTGACTATTATTTCAGAAATAAAAAATGATCTAAGATTTTCAAATGATTTAAATGATAGACATATTGATCTTATTTTAAAAGAAGCTATTATTCCTATAGATATTGAATTAAACGATGGCACCAAATTGGAATTTTCTTATTTATGCGCAGGTTCAAAAACACATAATATTCATAGTTATATAGCGACTCCGGGTTATAACAGAATTCTGGAATATTTAAAGAGACAATATGAATTAGTACTTATTGACACTCCGTCAAGACCGTTTATATTCCCGGAATTTTCTATTATTACCAATACATCGGATTCTGTTGTTTTGATATCAGGGTTGCGTAATAACAAAAATAAATTAACCGGCATAATTAATAAACTTAATCAAAATAATATAAATACACTTGGAATAGTTTCTCGAGAAGAAGATTCTGCGTTAGAAAAGTATTTTTATAAAGAATTCGGCAATATTTCTTCCGAAAAAACTTCAGATGAAACAGACATTATGGTAAGCATTTAATGAACAGTTATATAAATATTTGCGAAAACAGAATATTAAATAACTTAATCTTTAGTGATAAATTATTGATTGTCATAGGTGCTATAATATTTCCTTTTTTAGCAATGAAACTTATTAATATACCGGGAAATTTTGAACCTATGCTAATATTTGGAATATTTTCCGCTTGCTTCATTGTCGGTATTAATATATTAAAAAACGTATTCAAATTCCCTGTTTTTGCTTATTTAATTGTACAATTAATGTTCATATGGGTATTTTTGAATCAAAAATTCCTGCTTTTTTCGGGAGTGAATTTAAAACTTCATTTAGTTGTTTTTGGAATTTCGACACTTGTAGCAATTTATTATATTTATAAAAATTTTGATTACTTATGGAATAATTTTACTGCTTTTAGATTTTTTTTCCTGTTTTTTATAATAAATATTATTTATTTTTTATTTTATCATTCTGATTTTAAACTTTCTGCGATAGGTGCCGGATATCCCGTTAATTTTAGTGAAGCTTTTAGTGATGCAGATGCAAAATTTATTATATTTCTCGATAGTTTGTGTCCTTTAGTTGCCTTAACGATTTCTTTGTTAACTTTTAAAAAAATAAATATTTATGAGGATTTTTCCGAGAAATTTGAGAAAATTATTCTATATTTTTCCGGCATTACTTTAGCTTATTATATAATTTGCATTTTAAGTAAATTTGATTTTGGACTTTCCGGATTTGGTGTTTTCATTGTAGCTTTTTTGTTTTTATTTTTAGGTTTTAAATTATACCTGAACAATTCAAATAAATTTCACCAAAATAATTTGATTAATAATTTATTATTAATTTTAGTAGTTATAAATTTTATTTTAGCTTTTGTTGTTGCAAACAAAAGCATATTAATAGCTTTAATTTTTTCTCTCGGTATTTTTATTCTTTTATGCAAAAAAGCAGGAATAAATTTAAAATTATTTAACATATCAACAAATCAAAATAAATTTTTTAGAATAATCACATTAACATTTTGTTTTAGTTTAATTCTATTTTTATATTTTTTAAGCACTGATTTTGTTGGTGTAATAACTGACAGAATCCAATATTATGTTAACGGGTTTTCTTCTTTATCTACCCTCAAGATAAGACAGGTAAATTGGCATTATTTTGTCGTTAATTGGATTGACAATCTGGATTTGTTCAAAACTCTATTTGGTTTTGGCATTGGATCGTCAAGAGAATCTATATTTTATATTTCTGCGATGCAATCTAATTGTCAACTGGTTCAAACAACTCATAATCATTATATGGATATGTTTTATGAATACGGACTAGTTGCTTTATTGTATTTTAGTGCTTTTTTTTCTGTTTTAATAAATAACCTTAAAGATATTTTTAATACTAATAAAGATATAAATATCAAGCTATTTAGCATAGTTAGCTTATCAATATTAATTTTTTATTACATTTATCATCTGGCAGACGGGGTTAGAGTAATTAATGCATTGGTTATTTTCTGTTTGATAGGTTTAATTGAGGCAATAAAGTTTAATATTAAAAGAAAAACTGATTGTTAAATTTATTCAAGTTTTTATGAATGAATTATAAAAAATTATATCGACTTGAACCCGACATTTTTCGCCCAAAAGCAGGTTTAAATAAAAATATGTTTATTTCCTGACAGACACATGGTATTATATATAAAAAGCAATCAAGGAGATTAATAATGAACGTTTATTTAAAACCGACAATAACTCTAAGTGCTATTTTAGGTTTAATTATGGGATTAATGTCAGTCATCCCTAAAATCAACGCTTTGCCGATTTTCTTACATATTTTTGTCGGAATTGCGCTAATTATTCATTTAAAAAAAACCAACCTTGTAGGACAATTATCTCAATTAGACGGGACTATAATCGGTGCCATAAGTGGCTTTGTTTCCATCATTACAATTTTTGCATTTAATTTACCTGTTGTTGCTTTTTTTGATAAGGCTTTTCACCTGATAATCAGCCCTTCCACTCATTTTATGGCAACAAATTTCAATTTTTTATCAATATCAACCGTTGTCATTTATTTAGGGCTTCAAAGTGCTTTATTTAATGCTTTTGGCGGATTTGTCACAAGTGGAATTTTGCTAAAAAAAGAAGAAGCAAAACTTGATGAAAGTGATCACATTATTATAGAAAATTAATCCAATTTCAGCATTTTTACTACTTTATGAATATCAACACCTTCGGAAAGAAGGATTAAAGCCGTTTCATACAGACCTTTTTCTCGTTTTGCAGGATCAGTTTTATCAGCCAAAAATATTATTTTTTCAAAATTTGTATTATATGAATTATGAAAAGAATGTTTCTTTATAGCATTAAAAATCTTCCTATTACATAAACCGAGATCATCTTGAACAGATTTTGCCCCAAGATTGGCATGATTTGAATTATCACCCGTAATTTTGGCATTATCATGAAGAAGAGCTGTTAATTTTGCCTGATAAGGATTTTCACCTACTATTTCGGCAAATCGAAAAGCGCATTTGGCTGTACTTTTTGAGTGAATATAGTGTTTTTCTGAATTTAATTTTATTTTGAGCCATTTTTTTATATTTTTATACAATAATTCGTCTTTGCATATCAATTCTGCCGTAATTTCAGGATTATTTAACAGCCGATTTTTAATATATGTTTCTAATTGAATCTTTTGATTATCTAAACTTGTTTCTAAAATTGAGTTTAAGTACAACATTTATCTTTCCTAAAATACTTTCCTTGCTTTTAAAAAGTGCGTGAATATGATAAGTTGCGTAAAAAGTAAATAATTTTACAAAATCTTAAAGTTTTTTGAATTATAATAATAGAAAATGCGAAAAAAATTCTAATTTATCAGATAAATAACTCCGTAATTTTTATAACAAGGAGCAAGGTATGAAAACAATTGCAATTCGTGGAGCAACAACGGTTGTAGAAAATTCTAAAGACCAGATTGATAGCCAAACAACTATTATGTTAAAAGAAATTTTGATAAAAAATGATATTAAACAAGAAGATATTATTTATGCTTATTTCACGCTGACAAATGACTTAAATGCTGATTTCCCCGCTAAATATGCCCGAATAAATTTAGGCTGGAATGATGTTCCGATGATGTGTGCTACCGAAATCCCCGTTCCAAACAGTTTAGAAAAATGTATTCGTGTTCTGCTTGTTGTAAATTCCGATAAAAATAAAAATGAAGTTAATCACACCTATTTAAACGAAGCAACAAAATTAAGACCTGATATTAAAGGATAAAAATGGAAATTTATATATCATCATCAGCAAATAAAGATTTGAAAAAAGTTATCAGATTTGCATCAGACTTAGGGGCAAATCTTGAAATAAGCAGGTTTGGGAGAATTGAAACTCTGGATAAAGAATTTGAACAAAGGCTTGAGTTTTATCAAAAAGAATTGAGCCAATTTAAAGGAAAAATCACGTTTCATTCATTTTTTCATGGGCTAAACCCGGCATCACAGGATATAAAAATTAAAGAAATCACAAAAATCAGGTATAATCAGGCTTTAAAAATCGCAAAAACCATAAATGCCAATACAATTGTTTTTCACACCGGTTATAACGGCTTGACCAAGCATCCTGTCTACCATAGGTGTTTTATTGAAAATACAATTTATTTTTGGCGAAAGTTTGTGAAAGAATTTGAAAATGCAGATATAACAGCAGTTTTAGAGAATACATATGAGCCAACTCCTGAAGTTATTACAAAAATCATTGACGGAGTTAATTCTAATAACTTAAAAGCCTGTATTGATACAGGTCATATCAATATAAATTCGCTAATGAATGTTACAGAGTGGATTGAAGCATTCGGACACAGGCTTCATCATATGCATTTGCATAACAATAACAATGATTTTGACCTTCATAATGCATTGCAAGATGGCACAATAAATTTTGAAAAAGTAATTGAATTTTTAAGAGAAAAAAATCTTTCTCCACAAGTGGTTTTAGAAATTTTTAATGAAGAAGATGTCAAAAAAAGCTACGAATTTCTTAAATTGTTAGATGTTTAATTAGAAGTTCAGTGGGCTAAAGCCCACCCTACCAGCTAACTTAAATAAAAACAAGAGTTCTTCAAAATGTCATGCTGAATTTAGTTCAGCATCTTGCCGGTTTTCATTGTTTATTTTCAATTGATAATTTATTAGATTCCGCATCGAGTGCGAAATGACAGGAGAGAGCTTATTTGCTGATGATATTAAAACTATTCATACAAATACTTTGCTGCACAGCCATAGCCCTCGTTAGCGGTGTCTGTTGACCCTTCTACACAATTTGTTGAAGGGTCATGTGATCCTCTTGCTCCATATGGTATTAATGCATTTGAAGTTATACTTACTCTAAATATATCTTTTCCTACTGTATTCGGTTTCTTAAATCCGTTTACATCTATACCTATCCATCCGCATCTTATATAATCAGCACCACTTACAGTTTGACTGCAATTTGATTTATAAAGATAAAAATGCATTAAACTGCCGTTGTTTAAGATTAAGCCCGGATAAGATGCATTTCCTCTGCCTGTACCGTTTAAATAATACCAGCTGTTTGTACCGCTATGCCAGCAACCTTCTGCACTTACTCCTGTTCCTGTTCCTCCAAACCCCGATGTTCCTGAACAATCTTTTATTATATTTAATTTTGAGGCAAAAGCATTTTTTAAATCTTCGCTTCCTAAAACATCCCCTGTAAAAGCGCCTGCTAAAGTCCCGCCATTATCTACAGCAATCAATTGTGTTGCTTGAGTCAAATCAGAATACGACTTTTTCCACGCTGC
>JAQUYY010000295.1 GCA_028691575.1 Candidatus Gastranaerophilales bacterium | reverse complement strand
AGAGTTGGCCAGGAAATAGTTTTAGGTATAGCAGGCGTTAGGGCGCTTGTTGCTGACGGATTTAAATTTGATACAATCGATATCAATGAAGGACATGCGCTTCCGGCTGCATTTGAATTGTTGCGTATGTATAACGGAGATTTAAATCAAGTAAGACAAAGAACGGTTTTTACTACACATACTCCTGTTGCGGCAGGAAATGAAATTCATTCTGCTGTATTGTTAAATGAAGCGGGATTTTTTGCAGGAACCTCTGTTGACAGAGCAAGAGAACTTGGAAACGGAGAAGATTTTTCTTTAACAGTTGCTGCATTAAGAATGAGTCGCAGAGCCAATGCTGTTTCTCAGCTACATGGCTTGGTTGCTAATAAAATGTGGGAATGGGTTGACGGCAGATGCCAGATTGATGCAATTACAAATGCCGTAAATTCAAGCTACTGGCAAGACGAAAGAATTAAAAACGCTAAAAACAGCGAAAACCTTCTTGATGCAAAAAGAGAAATGAAAAAAGAAGTATTTGAATATATTGAACAAACAACAGGTAAAAAATTTAATCCGGATGTACTAACAATTACATGGGCAAGAAGATTTGCCGATTATAAACGCGCATGGCTCATATTGATGGATAGAGAAAGAGTTGCACGTTTATTAAATGAAGATAAAATTCAACTTATATTTTCGGGCAAATTCCACCCGGATGACGTAATGGGAAGAGATATGTTTAATAATATTCTTGAGCAGTCAAGAATACTTAAAAATGTGGTTGTTCTTCCAAATTACGAGTTGGAACTTAGCGGAAAACTAAAAAGATGTTCAGATGTTTGGTTAAATACACCTTTAAGGCCGTTTGAAGCATCAGGAACATCGGGAATGTCTGCCAATATGAATGGAGCGTTGCATGTTTCCAGTTACGACGGATGGGCTGTTGAAGGTACATTTGACGATATTAACGGATATACTGTTAATTATCCCGGCTTAGACGATGATATTTCCTGGGAAGAGCGTCATTGGAAAGATCATGATTGTGTTATGAATATTTTAGAAAACAAAATTATGCCAACTTATTACAATGATAAAAATGAGTGGGCAAGATTAATGCGCCAAGCGATAAAAACTTCTACGGGTTATTTTGATGGCGATAGAATGGTTATCGAATATTACAACAAAATGTATAATCCGATAGCTCATGGCGGTATTAAAAATACAACCGATATTAAGTTTGAAGAAAATCCAAATTTGGATGCAACGACTTTTTCAAATATCAAGTAATTAAAAAATTATTTTAAAAAACGGGTAGGATAATCTCTTGCCCGTTTTTTTGTTATACTGTTTTTAAGAAAACTTATTATAAAAAAAGGAAAAAAGATGACAGAAAATACAAAAAAACGCATTATGTCGGGTATGAGACCAACCGGAAAACTTCATATAGGTCATTACATGGGAGTTTTGCAAAACTGGATTGATTTGCAAAATAAATACGACTGCTTTTTTTGCATTGCAGATTGGCATGCTTTAACTACAAAATTTGATCAAACACAGGATTTTAAACAAAACATAAGAGAAGTTGCATTAGATTGGCTTGCAAGTGGAATTAATTCTGAAACAGCAACAATTTATGTTCAGTCCTTAGTTCCCCAAACCGCTGAATTACACCTTTATTTTAGTATGGTGACTCCTCAAAACTGGGTAGAGAGAGACCCTACACTAAAAGATATGGTAAAAATAATTCGTGGAGACAGAGAAGAAAAAGATATTTCGAAAATTGTCAGTTACGGTCTTTTGGGTTATCCTGTTTTGCAAACGGCAGATATTTTGTCATTTAATGCAGAACTTGTGCCCGTTGGAAAGGATCAACTCGCTCATTTGGAATTTTCCAGAGATTTGGTGCGAAGATTTAATTACGTTTATAAAACAGATTATTTAAAAGAGCCTGTCCCTAAATTAACCGAAATCCCATTATTAAAAGGTATTGACGGACAAAAAATGGGGAAATCTTTTAATAATGATATTAAAATTTCTGATTCAGAAGAAATTACAACTAAAAAAATAATGCAAGCAATAACAGATAGAAGTCGAATTAAAAAAACAGATCCGGGACATCCTGAAGAATGTGAAGTAGTTTGCCCTTATTATGATATATTTGCTGATAAAAAAACAGCCGAAGAAGCAAAAGAGAAATGCAGAAAAGCAGAATGGGGCTGTGCGGATTGTAAAAGAAATTTAGCCGTTATTTTGAATGATTATTTTAAGGCTGTCAGAACCAAAAGAAGCGAATTAGAACAAAATATTGATTATGTAGACTCAATTCTTGAAAAAGGCAGCCAAAAAGCTCGTGAAGAGGCTGAGATTGTTTTGAAAGAAGTTAAGAACATTATTCAAATGTATTAAGAGATAAGCAAAAACTTATTTTTGCTTAGTTTTGTTTTGTCGTCAAAAGTATAAGTTTTTTGTATTAAAATCCTCTTAGCGGATTTATTGAAAAAGCCGATTGATTTTCTGCAATTTGAGTATTTGGTAAAATTGTTTTAACTTCAATAATTTTTTCGGCTTTTTGAAGTTTTTTAATTTTTGAAACTTGTTTATTTATATTGTAAAAAGATTTTAAAAAATCAACTTTGTTTTGAAGTTCAGCGTTTTCATAATTAATTTCAGCGGTTTTCTGTTGAATGGCTGACATTTTACTTTGTTTAGCAATTACAAAAGAATAGCTTGCCATTGAAATTATAATACAACTTATAAGAGTACACGTC
>JAQUYY010000294.1 GCA_028691575.1 Candidatus Gastranaerophilales bacterium | reverse complement strand
TATTTTCATTGCTATTTGGTTATAAGTTTTCCGACAGTTGGATAACCCGACAGTATCTGTTTGCTGTGTTCGTCGTAAAATTCGGCGGTGACATCATATCCGGCCGAACAGCCGCGGTGTTGGCCGTCTATGAATAATGCGCTTACATCATAGACAATATTGTCCACGGCAATGTATGCGGGTTGGTTGTTTTTGCCGTTGTATTCTGCCAGTTCCGCGGCGGTGAAAGTTTTTTCCGCCACGGCGTTGCCGGCGTTATTTTCAGCGGCGGGCCTGCCTTCAACCGCCGCCGGTTTTTGGTAAAAAAATCCGATGTAAGCAAATATAATGATAAATCCCGAATAAATTAAAACCAGCGAAGCCAAGGATGCGGAATTCCATTTGCGCCACCGCACCAGCGATAAACGAATTGCAAAAAACGTGTGGATGGAAAACGCGATCAGGCCGATGGGGGTTAGAATATTTGAATGCAGATTGGATGCCAGCCGTTCATCAATTATCCCTTTGGTCATTCCATAGCCGCTGATGAAAAAAAGAATAATCGTTGCCAAAAGCGTCCACGCCGCGGCGCGGTCAATTTTTACCTGCCACCATTGAAAATTTTCATTCATTTTTTGAATTGATTACTTTTCGTTATTCTAGCAAAAAATCGCGCTTTGCGCGATATGGTTTGCATATAAATTATCACCGAATTGAACAACCGATTTTGAAGTGGGGGCTCCGGGGCATTTTGGCGGACGGATAAAATCATTCAATGAAACCGGAAGATTGCAAGCGCCAGAGTTTGCGATAGACGCCGTCCCTTTTGCGGATCAAAGACTGATGGGAGCCTTGTTCAATGATTGTGCCGCCTTTCAACACCACCACGCGGTCCATTTTGCGGATGGTGGAAAGGCGGTGTGCGATGGCGATGACAGTTTGGTCTTTCATTAAGGCGTCAAGCGCGTCTTGAATAAGGGCTTCGGACTTTGAGTCCAAAGATGAGGTCGCCTCGTCCAAAATCAAAATCGGCGCACGCTTCAGAATCGCCCGGGCGATGGCCACTCGTTGGCGTTCGCCGCCGGAAAGTTTGACGCCCCGCTCGCCCACCATTGTTTGGTAGCCGGCGGGCATTTTTTGGACGAATTTGTCGCAATGCGCCATTTGCGCGGCGGCGATTACTTCTTCGTCGGACGCTTCCGGCCGGCCGTAGCGGATATTTTCCAAGATTGAGCGATGGAACAAAACCGGATCCTGAGGCACCAGGGAAATGTTTTTTCTTAAACTTTCCTGAGTGATTTCGCGGATATCGTTGCCGTCAATCAATATCCGGCCGCCGGTCGGCTCAAAAAGACGCAATAACAGGCCGGTGAGAGTGGTCTTTCCCGCGCCCGACGACCCCACAATGGCCACTTGCTCGCCTGAATTGATGGACAGATCAAAATCTTTTAAAATTATCCGATCGTCTTGAAATCCGAAAACAATATTTTCAAAATCAATTTTTCCCTTGGCGTCCGCCAAAATTTTTGCCCCGGGAGCGTCTTTGATCTGATGAGAAGTTTCCAGGATTTCCACCATTTCTTTGGAATCGGCCATGGCTTGATAGATTCCGCGAAACATCCGGTTAACTCCCCAAAGCTGGTGGGAGATGCCGATGATATAGGTTTGCACCAAAACGAAGGTACCGATAAATGCCTGGCCGGATTGCCAGAGCGAAATGGTGTAATAGAATGCGGCAAATTCCACAATGATAATTAAAAAATGCTGGGTAATATTGGCGACATTTGAAAGTTGCCAAGTGGTGATCGTTTTTTGCGCTTGATCGTCGGAGATTTTTTTGAAGTTATTTGATTCGGAACGATAACCGTTAAAAAGTTTCACCGAAATATAATTAACGATATTATCGGAAAGAAATCCGGTGGTCCTTGAATCTGCCGCCGCCCGAGCTATGTCGTATTTGATTTTCCAGCGCGAGAAAACAAAATTAGCGGCAATGACCAAGAGCGACCAGACTGCAATAACCAATGCGATAGGCGGCGCCAGAAACGCGGTAACCGCAATGGACCCCAAAATACATATGGCGATGGGGATTAAATTAAAAACCAGATTATCCATTAATATCTCAAACGCGTAAGCGAAGCGATTGACTTTTTGAACCAAGCTTCCGGTGAAATTATTGACGAAAAATTTCCGTGAATGAAGCATTAAATAGTCAAACGATTTTTGTTTTAATTGCACCATTATTTTGGCCGTCGTCAAACTCAAGGAAAAATGCGCGATCGCGGCAAACAGCCAGTTAGCCAGATTGACGACTGCGATGACGGTGATGATGCCGATCAAAACTTCCGCCGGCGCCGATTGGCCCAATTCGTCAAAAAACCGTTTGTAAAAAACCGGAATTGCCAGTTCAATCAACTGAAAAACAACAAACGCGGCGACGCAAACCCAAAAAAGCCGCCGATGCGGCAAAACGCCTTCCCAAAGATGGCCAAAAATCGTTTTCAGCGAAATTTCTTTTTTTTCCATTTTTCGTTTTTCAATTTTCCCGCCAATTATATCCTAACCTTTAAAGGGAAAATCCGCAATTTTTTGTGCCGGCCGGTTTTGTTTTGTGAAAAATTTTTTTACGGCTATAATTAAAAAGTGAGATGTTTTTTTGATTGATGGAATAATGAAGGCTCCCAACAAATTGCAAGCGACAATCAAAGCGATTCGCACCAAGCCAAAAACGCGCCTGGCGGTTTTTAAGAATCTGCTCCCCGCTCAACAGGCGCAAATT